>CAZTFX010000039.1:0-18748 GCA_964613095.1 uncultured Muribaculaceae bacterium
AAGCGCATAAGGAACTTGTGCCAATGCAGCCCGGTGATGTACCTGTGACATTTGCAGATACTTCAGCATTGGAAGAGGATTTCGGCTTCAAACCTCACACATCGCTAAGAGAGGGATTGCGAAAGTTTGCTGTGTGGCATAAGCAATTTTATTCTGATAAATAATTCTAAACAATATAACTAATGAAAGGTATAGTCCTCGCTGGTGGTAGCGGTACTCGTTTGTACCCCATCACAAAGGGAATCAGCAAGCAGTTAATGCCGATATATGATAAACCGATGGTTTATTATCCTATCTCGGTGTTGATGTTGGCGGGTATTCGTGAGATATTGATTATCTCTACGCCACATGACCTGCCAGGATTTAAGAGACTGCTTGGTGACGGTAGCGACTATGGCGTTCACTTTGAATATGCAGAGCAACCCTCACCCGATGGTTTGGCTCAGGCTTTCACTATCGGCGCAGATTTTATCGGTGACGATTGTGTTTGCTTGGTACTTGGCGACAACATCTTCCATGGTGCTGGTTTTACGGGCATGCTTAAAGAGGCTGTACGAACTGCCGAAGAGGAGAAAAAAGCAACGGTCTTTGGCTATTGGGTGAGTGACCCAGAGCGTTATGGCGTAGCAGAGTTTGATAGAGAGGGCAACTGTCTCTCAATTGAGGAGAAGCCCACCAACCCAAAGAGCAACTATGCAGTAGTTGGCCTTTACTTCTATCCCAATAAGGTGGTAGAGGTCGCGAAGAATATCAAGCCCTCTGCTCGAGGAGAGTATGAGATTACTACGGTTAATCAGCAGTTCCTCTCGGATGGTGAGTTGAAGGTGCAGACCTTAGGTCGTGGCTTTGCTTGGTTGGATACAGGTACTCACGACTCGCTTTCAGAGGCTTCGACATATATTGAGGTGCTGGAGAAGCGTCAGGGTTTGAAGGTGGCCTGCCTGGAGGGTATTGCCTATCGTCAAGGTTGGATTTCTGAAGAGCGTATGCGTGAATTTGCGCAGCCGATGCTAAAGAATCAGTATGGGCAGTATCTGCTGAAACTCATAGGTCTAAATACAAAAAAATGGGAACCAATTATTTAGTAAAATGAAAGTTTTGCAAACCGCCATACCAGATGTTATTATCATTGAGCCAGATGTGTTCGGTGATACTCGTGGCTATTTCTTTGAGAGTTACTCACAGAAAAAGTTTGATGAATTGGTATGTCCCATAAAGTTCGTACAAGATAACGAGAGTAAATCAAAGTATGGTGTAATTAGAGGTTTGCATTATCAGTTGCCACCATTTGCTCAGAGTAAATTAGTTCGTTGTGTTTTCGGGGAAGTGCTTGATGTAGCGGTTGATATTCGCAAAAATTCCCCAACTTTTGGCAAATATGTGGCAGTAGAGCTGTCGGCGGATAATAAGCGACAACTATTTATCCCCAAAGGTTTTGCTCATGGTTATGCTGTATTATCAGAGGAAGCAATATTCCAATATAAATGTGATGAGTTCTATCATCCAGAGTCTGAAGGAGGAGTTGCATGGGATGACTCAATGATTGGCATTGATTGGAAATTGCCAATTAACAAAATAACTCTATCTGATAAGGATAGAAAGCATCGCCCTCTAAATGAGATAACTGATAATAAATTGTTTTAAGTACAATCTTACATGAATATACTAGTTACAGGTGCAAATGGTCAGCTGGGACAAGAATTGAGAAGTTTACCCAAGACTGATGCAACATATTTCTTCACTGATATTGAAGAGTTGGATATTACCCAAGTAGAGGCAGTTCAACATTTTGTAAGAGAGAATCAAATAAAGGTTATAATCAATTGTGCTGCATATACCAATGTAAGTAAAGCAGAAGAGGAAATTGATAAGGCAGAACTGATAAATACTCAAGCCGTAGCGAACCTTGCTAATGTGGCAAAGGAGAGTAACGCAACACTGATACATATCTCTACAGACTATGTCTTTGGCGACAACTCCATCAACACGCCGATTAAAGAGGAGGCTGCCACCAACCCATTGGGGGTATATGGACAGACAAAATTAATGGGCGAAAAAGAGATCATAAAGTCTGGATGCAAATATATTATAATCCGAACGGCGTGGTTGTACTCTGCATACGGTAATAACTTTGTTAAGACCATATTACGGCTCTCAAAAGAGAAGGAGAGCCTGAATGTCGTCTACGACCAAGTGGGAACGCCTACATATGCAGGTGATTTGGCGTTGGTCATTAAGATGATTGCAGAAAGTGATTTTCGCCACAAACAAGGAGTGTATCATTTCTCGAATGAGGGAGCAATATCGTGGTATGACTTCGCACAGGCTATTGTCGAGTTAAGCGAAAGCAAGTGTGAAATAAATGCTTGCAGTAGCGATGATTTTGGAGATTCCGTCTCACGACCAAACTATTCTGTTCTGGATAAAGCGAAAATCAAGCAGACTCTTGGATTAAGTATCCCATATTGGAAAGATTCTCTAAAAGTGTGCTTGTCTAAACTCAATGGGTAATATGGCAAAAAGAAATATAGTTATCACAGGAGGTGCAGGTTTTATTGGTAGTCATGTAGTTCGTTTGTTTGTAAACAAGTATCCAGAATATGATATCATCAACCTTGATAAGCTCACTTACGCGGGAAATCTTGCGAACTTGAGGGATGTAGAGTCTAAGCCAAACTACAAGTTTGTGAAGATGGATATCTGCGACTTCGACGCTTTCTACAAGTTGATGCAGGACGAGAAGATCGATGGTATTATCCACCTCGCGGCAGAGAGCCATGTGGATCGTTCGATCAAGGATCCTTTCACATTCGCTCGTACAAATGTGATGGGTACTTTGGCTCTGCTTCAGGCTGCAAAGCTATATTGGGAGAGTCAGCCAGAGGGTTACGAGGGTAAGCGGTTCTACCACATCTCAACTGATGAGGTTTATGGTGCGCTTTCGATGAATCACCCAGAGGGTATCGAGCCTCCATTTAAGACTACCGCTTCGTCAAGCGAGCACCACCTGGCATACGGCGACGACTTCTTCTATGAGACAACGAAGTATAATCCTCACTCGCCATATTCGGCATCGAAGGCGTCGTCAGATCATTTTGTACGAGCTTACCACGACACATATGGTATGCCAACGATTGTGACAAATTGCTCGAATAACTATGGTCCATATCAGTTCCCAGAGAAGTTGATACCGTTGTTTATCAACAATATCCGTAAGCGTAAACCACTGCCTGTCTATGGCAAGGGTGAGAATGTGCGTGACTGGCTCTATGTCGAGGATCACGCACGAGCAATTGATGTAATTTTCCACAATGGCAAGATAGCTGACACATACAATATCGGTGGCTTCAATGAATGGAAGAATATCGACCTTATAAAGGTGATGATTAAGACCGTAGATCGCATCCTCGGCAACCCCGAGGGATATTCACTCGATCTTATAACCTATGTCACTGACCGTCCTGGTCACGATGCCCGCTATGCTATCGACTCGACGAAGTTGCATAAGGAGCTAGGCTGGGAGCCTTTGCTCCAATTCGAGGAGGGCATCGAGAAGACTGTCCGCTGGTACCTCGATAACCAAGAGTGGATGGATAATGTGACTTCAGGTGACTACCAGAGGTATTATGAAGCAATGTATAAATCCATATAATATGAAAAAAATCATGTTAGTCTTCGGCACAAGACCAGAAGCAATTAAGATGTGCCCGCTCGTAAAGGAATTTCAGAAAAAAGCTGATGAATTTGAAACTATCGTGTGTGTAACAGGTCAGCACAGAGAGATGCTGGATCAGGTGCTCAAGATTTTTGAGGTAACACCCAATATTGACCTTAACATCATGAAGCAGGGACAGGACTTGACAGATGTAACTGTACGCATTCTTAATGGTATGCGTGATGTATTCAAAGAGTGTCGACCAGATGTAGTCCTCGTTCATGGAGATACTACAACATCAACGGCTGCGGCTCTTGCAGCATTCTATGCACAGATTCCTGTAGGTCATGTTGAGGCAGGTTTGCGTACACACAATATCTATAGCCCATGGCCAGAGGAAATGAACCGTCAAGTGACAGGTCGTATAGCTACATATAACTTCTCTCCAACACCACTTTCAGAGAAGAATCTCATTGAGGAGAAAGCAATGGGTAAGATTTATGTGACTGGTAACACTGTGATTGATGCACTTCATTATGTGGTTAATAAACTGAAGAACGATGAGACTATAGCCAAAGAACAAGATATTGTTCTTCTTAATGCTGGTTATGATATAACTCGTTTGGATGGAGATAAGAAGCTTGTGCTTATCACTGGACACAGACGTGAAAATTTTGGTGATGGATTCATTCGTATGGTGTCAGCAATGAGAGACCTTTCTGAGAAATATCCAGAAGTTGACTTCGTTTACCCAATGCACTTGAACCCTAATGTGCGTAAGCCTATTCACGAAGTATTTGGTGAAGATCTTACCCGTCCGAACTTCTTCTTCATTGAGCCACTCCAGTACCTAGAATTTGTACACTTGATGTCTAAGGCAACTATTGTTCTTACCGATTCGGGTGGAATTCAGGAAGAGGCTCCTGGTCTTGGCAAACCAGTTCTCGTGATGCGTGATACAACAGAACGCCCCGAAGCATTGGAAAGTGGCACAGTGCATCTGGTGGGTACAGACTATGATAAGATTGTGAATGAAGTGAGCGCCTTGCTTGAGGATGCTGAGGCATATGCTAAGATGTCTCAAGCTGTAAATCCTTATGGTGATGGGTTAGCTTGTGAGAGAATTGTAAGCATACTGGAAAAATAAACCCAAATGGCTTCGACCTTAAAAAATCTAGTGTGGAAATTTATGGAAAGGATATCTGCACAATTAGTCCAACTAGTTGTGTCTATTATTCTTGCCCGTATACTATCTCCTTCTGACTATGGAGCGGTTGCAATGGTAACAATTTTTATAATGTTTGCCAATGTCCTAGTTGAAGGAGGATTCGGTAGTGCTCTTATTCAGAAGAAAGATGCGGATGATATTGACTTCTCGACAGTACTTTATTTTTCTATAGGTTTCTCTCTAGTTCTTTATGTGTCGCTTTATTTTGCAGCTCCAGCCATATCCTTATTTTATGGCAACGAATACTATATATTGACACCAGTCTTGCGTGTCTTAGGTATACAAATTATTATTAATGCAGTAAATTCAGTTCAGCAAGCATATGTACAGAGGCAAATGATGTTCAAAAATTTCTTTTGGGCGACTCTGATAGGTACAATATTTTCAGCTATTATAGGTCTTTATATGGCTTATTCTGGATATGGAATATGGGCTATAGTCGGACAACAACTTACTGCAAGTATAATCAATACCATAACTCTTTATATCGTAACGCGTAAACTACCAATCTTGGCATTTTCATTTGATCGGTTAAAGGTCCTCTTTAATTATGGTATAAAATTATTAGGGGCAAACTTGTTAGTAACAGGATATCAAGAAATAAGAGCCTTAATTATTGGTAAGTTATATACAGCTCAAGATTTAGCTTTTTTTGATCGAGGAAAGCAGTTCCCGAGTCTTATTGTGACCAATATTAATTCGTCAATAGGTGCTGTTCTTTTCCCCAAAATGGCTAAAGAACAAGATTCTATTGAGCAGATTAAGAATACTACCCGTTACTCTATTAGATTTAGTTCTTACATAATGAGCCCTATCATGCTGGGTTTAGCATCCGTATCCGAACCATTTGTACGTATTGTCCTCACTGAAAAATGGATTGGATGTGTTCCTTTGATGCAATGGTTTTGTTTGGTATTCTTATTTATGCCTATTCATACAGCAAACATGCAAGCATTAAAAGCCATAGGTCGGAGTGACACATTTTTGAGATTAGAGTTAGTGAAAAAAACAATTGAACTGTTAAGTTTATTTATGGTTGTTTGGATTAGTGTTGATGCTATAATTATCAATATGGCAATCCTTACAACATTGTTCACTGCTGTAAATGCCTATCCAAATAGAAAATTGCTTAATTATAGTTATGCTGAACAAATAAAAGACATATTACCATCTGTTGCAATGAGTTTGATTATGTTTGTAATAATATTGGGTTTTAATTATTTCTTTATTTGGGAGGATTGGATTACTCTTATTGCAGACACAATTTTGGGGGTGGGTATATATATTGGATTATCTATTATTACTAATAATAATGAATATAAGTATATAAGAAATATTTTACTTAGACGAAATGATAAATAAAGTAGGAATTGTTACATGGCATTATTATGCAAATTTTGGCAGTGGGCTTCAAGCATTTGCATTACAAGAATTATTGTCTAAATTAGGATATGAAGTGAATATTATAAACTATCGAAATCCACTTTTTGATAATAACACATGGTGGAAAAATGCCATAAAATTTCTTTTGCACTATATTGTAGGGCCTTTTAACAAACGAGTTTATGGAAAGACACTGCAAGGCGCTAAGAAGTTTCAAAATCGGTATTTACATCAAACACAATTATTTTCAAGTGAAGAAAAAATAATTAACATTATAGATGATTATTATTGTATAGTGTATGGTTCAGACCAAATTTGGGCTCCCAATGTGTATACTCCGATTTATATGGGTGCATATATCCCTAAAGGTATAAGAAAAATCTCATATGCTGCTAGTATAGGATTAAATGAGATTCCAGATCATTTGGTTAAAGAATATAAATTCAATTTATTATCTTTTAGTGCAATTGCAGTACGTGAGGATGAGGGTAAAAATCTTCTAAAACGAAAGTGTGATATAGAGGCCAGCGTAGTTCTTGATCCAACACTAATGATTGATGTTAATAAATACAAAAGAATGCAGCGATCTGTAAAAGGTATAAAAGGGGAATTTATATATTGTTATTTCCTAAATAAGGAGCATCAATATAGAGAAAAGGTTGAGAAGTATGCCCGTGAACAAAATTTACAAATAATAGGATCTTCTGAGAACAAATTTGATTCTGAATGGATGACTGTATTAACAAATATCGGTGCAGATCAATTTCTTTGGCTGATAAATAATGCAGAGACTGTATTCACCGATTCATATCATGGAACTATATTCTCCCTTCTATTTCATAAAGAATTTTGGACTTTTGTGCGATTTGAAGAGAATAGCCCTATTTGTCAGAATTCTCGTATTCGTCAACTTCAGAAATACTTTCATATAGGTCATCGTGTTATAAATAACAAAGATAGTATTAATGAGTCAGAATCTATTAACTACGACAACTTTGAAAGACAACTCTCAAAGTTACGTCAAAGTTCGATTATATATTTAGAAAATGCATTAAAATAGATGTTGAAATTTAATCCAAATAAGGCTAATTGTACAGGCTGCTCAGCGTGTTATTCTGCATGTCCTATTCATTGTATATCTATGATTCCAGATGAGGAAGGTTTTTTATATCCTGAAGCATCAGATGCGTGTATTGACTGTAAGTTATGCGAGAAAGTTTGTCCACTAAAAAATGGTAAGGACGAGATTGATTACCCCAAGACAGCATATGCGGCCGTTACCAAAGAATACAGAATTTGGCATCGTAGTGCTTCGGGGGGAGCATTTAGTGAGATTGTCCGTAACTGGGCAGATGATGACACTTTGATAGTTGGTGCGGCTTGGTCGGGGTTTACGGTTCACCATGTTGGCGTTATTGGTTTTGAGAATATTGCCCCACTCTGTAAATCAAAATATATTTCGAGTGCTATAGAAGATAATTTTATTGAAATTCGTAAGCATTTACGAGCCAATCAAAAGGTTATATTTTGTGGATGCCCTTGTCAAGTTGATGGGTTACGTCATTTTCTACGTGAAGATAGTGAAAAACTACTTACAATAGATTTGATTTGTCATGGTCAGGGAAGTCCTTTAGTTTTTAGAAAATGCATAGATGTTATGGAGAACCATTTCGGAGAACAAATAACATCTTACGAATTTCGCTCAAAACGAAAAATCATTGAGACTGATTATTTATCTAAGATTACAACAAAAAATAAAACTTACTATGTAGTAAATGACCCATATCAACAATTATTTCTGAGTCAAGACATCTTGCGTCCAGCTTGTGGAAAGAATTGTAAATATCGTGATATTCAGAGGCCAGGAGATTTAACTATTGCAGATTGTAAAGGGTTATGTGAGATTTTTCCAGATTTAAAAGGTTGTAAAAAAAATTACTCTACAATTGTAATTAATACAAAAAAAGGATCGGAATCAATACGTAATTTATCTACTACCATGGAACTAAGGAAATACGCAGTTATGGATGTTGTTAAGTATAATCCATTGTTTGCACATCACACATGGCACTCAACAAGCAGAGACCAATTTTTTATAGATTTTGAAAATGATTCACATAAGGCGATTAGTACCCGCACAAAACCATTTAGCGTAAAAAAGATAGGTATTAAAACTTTGGTTAAGACTATTTTGCCAGAATGGATATTAAAATTGATATATAAAATCATCTAAAATATAGAATTTATGAAAGTTTTTATGTTATATCCATATTTTTTCACACCAGATGGGAAAAGAAAAAAAATAGGTGGAGTTGAAACATATATTGAATCTTTAGCGCAAGTTGTGTCTAATATAGGGTTGACACCCATTATATGTCAATTTTCAGAAACGGTATTCAAAAAAGAATATTTAAATTTAACCATATGTGGCTATAAGGTAAATTCAATTAGATCATTATATAAAGAAATAGAAAATGACGTTAATAAATCCGAAGATATAATTTTATTTGTCAGTGATTTATGGTCCACAAAACTCAAAGGTGTAAAAACATTAAGCATTCAACATGGCATATATTGGGATATTCCTAGAACAAAGGGGCCATATATCCTATATTATATTCAAAGGTTTAAGCAGGTTATAACTGCTCTGATTGATTTTAACAATACAAAATATTCTGTATGTGTTGATTATAATTTTTATAATTGGTATAAAACTTTTAATGTCAAAGCAAAATGCAAACGTCATTGGGTTATTCCTAATTTTGCTGATCAATATATTAGCAGGAGTGATCTTGAACAGAAATTATCAACACGGTCTTCTACAGTAAATATAATTTTTGCCCGAAGATTTTATGAGTTCCGGGGTGTACATATATTTGCAGAGGCAATGAATAAGATAATGGATGAAAATCCGAATATACATGTAACATTTGCGGGAGAAGGACCAGAGGAAGAATATATTAAGCAATTGTTTAGTAAATATACAAACCGTTTTTCTTTAATTAAATACCTACCAAGTGAATCATTCAAAATACATAAAAAATATGACATAGCAGTTGTCCCAACCACAGGTTCCGAAGGAACCTCTTTATCATTACTTGAAGCTATGGGGGCAGGATGTGTTGTAGTCAGTACTCCTATTGGCGGTTTGTCCAATATTGTGTTAGATGAGTATAATGGTTACATCTCTATGCCAACATCGGAGGATTTATATAGGACAATAAATAAAGCAATTGAGAACCTAAATGATAAAGATATTGTAACGAACGCTGTTAATTGTGTGAAGCTATCTTTCTCTAAAGAAAAATGGGCGAAAGCATGGGAGAATATTTTTAGAATAATAGTATCTGAATAATATTTATGGAGCTTTATAGTTATACGTATTCAGTACCATATGTAATAGTCATTTTAAGTCTTTTCTATCTAGCGTTAGTGGAAAATAGGGCCACGTCTGTAAATAAAAAGAATAAACTGATTACAATCGCATCGTTTATACTGATATTTTTTTTTGGATTAAGAGGATTTATTCAAAGTGATTTTCAGAATTATTATCCATGGTTTGAGACTCTTCCTACTTTATGGAACTATAATGACTTTACCAAAGCGTTCGCAGAAAATTATGAGCCAGGATTTGTGCTATTTTCAATACTATGTAAAAGTGTATTCCCTGATTATTTTATTTGGATTTTTATTTGCGCATTAATAGATATTTTACTATTAAAAAAGATTTTTAAAGAATACTCCTTTAATGTATGCTTGTCTTTTGCAATATACTTTGCCATAGGCGCAATTATTATGGAATTCAATTTAATGCGTAATATTAAAGCTATTTTGATTTTAATTATAGCAACAAAATATATTCGTGAAAGAAAAATTTGGAAATATATTTTATGTGTGTTAACATCAATGCTATTTCATTTAACTTCAATTATTTTTATACCGCTATACTTCGTGCTTGGAAAGAGATGGTCAAAACCTTTACTCATTGGAATTTTTATTGCGTGTATGGCAGTATTGTTCCTTCGTATTAGTTTCCTTTCTACACTTTTGCCTTCAGTAGCGCAGTTATTAGGTGGAGAATATGCTATTATGACAGAGTTCTATTTGTCAAGTGGAGTTTTGGACGCATCATACGGAATTAGTTTTGGACTAATAGAGCGTATTATAACATTATTTTTAGTTATATATTACTACGATAAATGGGCTGATAAAACTGGGGATAAATACATATTTCTAAATATGGTTGTGCTGTATTTTATGTGTTTCTCTTTATTAACAGAGATGTCTATGCTGCTAGAAAGATTTGCATACTTTTTTGCCTTATCCTATTGCATCTTCTATCCTAACTTAATTAAAGTAATCCATTTTCCGAACAATAAAGTCATACTCGGATTCTTTATATTTTCCGTATTTACATTGAAAATAGCCCAACAGACACAAAGTATAGTATGCAAATACGACAATGTTTTATTCGGTATCGAATCTTTTGAAGAACGATTGTCAACATTACAAACTTTTAATGCAAGTGTACGATGAATCCGTTAATATCTATTTTAATCCCAGCGTATCAAGCAGAAAAAACAATACAGCGTTGTTTATCAAGCATCTTAAATCAAACTAATAATGATTTCGAAGTTATAATAATAGATGATGGTAGTAATGATCGAACATTTTCTATCTGTCTAGAATATCAGCGCGATAAAAGATTTAAGATATATACTCAAACGAATCAAGGTATTGCAACAACACGACAGCGATTATTAGCGTTGGCGAATGGTAGGTATGTTCAATTTGTGGATGCTGATGACTGGGTAGATTTAAACATGGTAGAAGAATATTATTCTATATTAAAACAATGTGATTATGATATAATAATTTCAGATTATATTTATCATAATTATCAGACAACTCAATATAAACAACAAAAACCATCATCATTAACCCCTCAATGTCTCATTCGGGATATTTCCTCTCCCAAATTACTAGGAGTACTTTGGAACAAATTAATAAAAAGGGATCTAATATCTAATATGCATGTGCCAAATTTGAGATATTGTGAAGATTGGTGTATTTGTGTATCATTATTTCAAGAAGCAAAAAAGATTATGTATACTAATGTTGCCTTTTACCATTATGACAATACAAATACTACTAATTCATTAACTAGAAATATAACCAAAAATTCTTTTAGGTATAGAATGCAATATGTTGACTATTTACAAACTATTGGTTTTGATAAGTTATATCCAAAAGAATATGATTCTCAGGTTGCTAATATAGCATATGCTGCACTGGTTTATAATATATATACAGACAATGAGTTCCATGATATATTTCGAGATGTCTCATTATTTTCTAATTATAATACATTGTATAAGCGAATTATACTAATTCTAACGACTATTTTTCCACTGTCATTTGTGAGATTGGTAGATACTAAAATTCGAAAAATCATTAAATAAACTGCAAAGTGTTAAAAATGAATAACAAGTTTCTGATTATTGGGACTGAACATTATAATACTCTTTGGTTGGTAAGAAGTTTAGGAATGGCGGGGCTAAAACCTTTCGTAATAATACATTCCGACCATATTAAATCTTTTGTCTCTAGATCTATATATTGTAATGGATATATTATTATAAGAGATAAAGAGAATATTATAAGATTTCTTCTAGAACAAACTGGGAATGAAAAAAAAATCATATTTACCTCCAGTGATGAGTTGGCAGAATTATTAGACCAAAATTATAACATCTTATCCAGTAAGTATTTTATCCAAAATTGTAACTGTCAACAAGGAAGTTTGTCTTATTGGATGGATAAAAACAATATGGTAGTTAAAGCTGCTGATTGTGGTCTAACAACTCCAATATCCCTTTCTCTGTCAACTTACAGAAATAGAGATATATCAATGGTAAAATATCCTTGTATAGTAAAACCTGAATTATCGGCTAAAGCTTCAAAAGACTATTTTAGACTATGTAATAATGTGCAAGAACTGAATCAGGCGATACAAGAGGTTAAAAGTAAATGTGTTAGAATCTTAGTACAAGAATATATTAAGCCCAAATATGAATATCTCATATATGGAGTAAGTACTGATACTGAAATTTGTATTCCTGGTGGATTACGAAAAATTCATACTTGTTCTTCGTTGAATAACTTAGGAATGATGTCTTATTCTTGTTTATCCAATGAAATTCCAAAGCAAATAGGTAGCCTTGATAAAATTAAAGACTTTATAAAAGCAATTGGTTATAAAGGTCTATTTTCTGTTGAGTTTATAATCACAGATGATAAAGCTTATTTTCTAGAAATTAATTTAAGAAATGATGGGACTTGTTATATCACCACACAAGCAGGTGTAAATATGCCTGCAATATGGGCTTATTCGTGTATGGGAAAGGATTCCTCCAAATTATCCCGTTCTTTTGTGCGTAAAGATACTTATGGTATGAATGAGGTTAATTACTTCAAATACACCTTTAAGCTTAAACATTTTATAAGATGTATAAAAGAAATACTTAAAACAAAAGCATTTAGTTTAATAAAAATCAATGATATGAAGCCTGTTGCTTACAAAATATTAATATCTAGTCTTTATATTCCAATCTCCAATTATATACACAAATTTTTGCGGGTAAAATACAGCAATTAAATTAGTTATAATCAGCAGCGCATAATGCTACTTGGAAGGAGGTGTGCTGCATGAATAATGTAATAGTGATTGGAGGAACACATCATAATTCGCTTGGAGTAATCAGATCGTTAGGTGAACGAGGTTATAATATCGAATTTGTCAACTTTAACGTAGGTGGAGAGTTTGACTATGTAGCAAAAAGTAAATACATATCTAAATATCAGCCATTGACTAGTATAGAACAAGTATTTCCATATCTTCAGCAAAGGACTATCGAGTATAAAGAAGTAATTATTTCTTGTGCTGATGCCGTTACAGAGCATCTTAATATGCATTTAGAGATTTTATCCGAAAGATATATAATTCCAGGTATCCCTAATCAAGGGAAGATGATGGAACTTATGGATAAGACAAGAATGATTGAGATGGTTTCTTTGAGAGGGATTAACGCACCTGTTATTTGGAATTTGCCGACTGATATGTATCACGTAACATACCCTTGTATTACAAAATGTTATGTAAGTAGTCATGGTGGTAAATCAAATATTGCGGTTATTTATTCTAAAGAAGAATTAAATGATTTCCTTCAAAATAAGCAAGGAGACCTATTTGCTCAAGCATATATCAACAAAAAAGAGGAAGTACAGTTGATTGGATGTTCGTTGAAAGGAGGAGAAGAAGTGATAATTCCTGGCATGTCTAAGATTATCCGCTCACAACCTAATACTAATACAGGATTTCTAGAATACATGTCTATTGATCCTTTTTATAAAGAAATCGTTGAACAAGCTAAGCTTTACATTCGTGATTGTCAATATTCTGGCCTTTTTAGTTTTGAGATTATGAGAGGCAAGGATGACAAAATATGGTTCTTGGAAATAAATTTCCGTAATGACGGCAATGCTTGGTGTGTAACAAAGAGTGGCATTAATCTCCCTGTCATTTGGGTCAAAGCTTGTTATGGAGAAGAATACAAAAATGAAATATGTTCTCCCATGCACTTATTTATGATGCCAGAATTACAAGATTTTAAATTAGTCCTACAACGAAAAGTATCTTTCAATAGATGGTTTAGAGACTGGAGAAGAACTGATTATTTTATGGAATACGACCGAAATGACAAGGCTCCATTTTTCTTCGCAGTCTTAAATAAATTACATTTAATATAATTAGATATGAATCAATATTTAATTCGTTTAGACGACGCTTGTCCTACTATGAATGCTAAAAAGTGGTATAGAATGGAGACCATTCTTGACAAATATGGCATTCGACCCATGGTAGGAGTTATTCCAGCAAATAATGATACAAAACAAATTATTGATTTTGTAGATAGTGGTTTTTGGGGTAAAGTTAAGAGATGGGAACAGAAAGGTTGGACTATTGCTCTTCATGGATACGACCATTGCTTCATTTCTGATGATGGCATGAGAGGATTGAATCCTTTGTGGGAGCGTTCAGAGTTTGCAGGCGTTCCACTGGAATTACAGAAAGATAAGATCCGAAAAGGTGTAGAGGTATGTAGAGCAAATGGTATAGACCCTAAATATTTTTTTGCTCCAGCTCATACATACGATGGGAATACATTGCGGGCTCTTCGTGAAGAAAGTAATATTCGAATTATTAGCGATACCATTGCAACAAAACCATATCGAAAAGGTGATTTTGTTTTCACGCCTCAGATGGGGGGACATTGTACCGAAATGAAAATTCCTGGCATTTGGACCTTTTGCTTACATCCTTCTGCAATGATAGAAGAGGATTTTGTTGCTACTGAAGCATTTTTAGAAGCTCACAAGAATGAGATGATTGGGTTTGATGAACTGAATCTTAATAAATTAAAAGGAAAGAACATAATGAGTCGATTGCTCTCTTGGGCGTATTTTACGAGAAGAAGATTAAAAGGCATAAAATGAAAATACTGCATGTTATAACATCATTAGAGATAGGTGGCGCTCAGAGATTATTGGTGGATTTATTACCGTTGCAAGCAACAACAACGGCAGATGTTAGTTTGCTTGTGTATAATTGGGTTGACAATGAGTTTGAAAAGACTATAAAGCGAGCGGGTATTAATATTATTTCCTTGAATGAACATAATTTCCATAACCCAAACATAATCTTTAGATTGAGAAAAATTTTAAAACATTATGACATAGTGCATACTCATCTGTTTCCATCCATTTATTGGGTATCTTTGGCTGCAAGGGGTTTGAAAGTTAAACTTGTTTATACGGAACATTCTACATCAAATTTAAGAAGAACTAAATGGTATTTTCGCCCAATAGAACGTTTTATGTATAACAGATTTGATAGGATAATCTCAATCAGTCAGCAAACACAAGATGCTCTAACCTCATGGTTAAGACAGTGTGATGAGCGTTTTGTTGTGATATGTAATGGTGTCAATACCCAAAAATTTGCATCCGTCACATCATCAGTTATTCCCAAGTCGCTAATAATGGTGTCGCGTTTCGCCTCATCAAAAGATCAAGAAACTGTCATCCGTGCAATGAAGCATATGGATAATGAGGTGTTTTTATATTTAGTAGGAGATGGAGATAATCGTGCTCATTGCGAAGCTTTGGCTAAAGAATTAAGTGTGTCAGATAGAGTTCAGTTCTTGGGTTCACGTTCTGATATACCAGAATTGGTCGCCTCATCCTACATAGGAATACAATCTAGTAATTGGGAGGGGTTTGGGTTAACAGCTGTAGAGTTGATGGCAGCTGGAAAGCCTATTATCGCATCTGATGTTGATGGATTAAAACAGGTTGTAGAAGGTGCTGGGTTAATATTTAAGCGTGGAGATTCTGAAGACCTTGCGATGAAAATTTCTCTTCTTCTTAATGATTCCGACTATTATGATATTGTCTCTAGAAAATGTCTAGAAAGATCTCTATTATACGACATCAAAGTAATGGCTAAAAAGTATAATGATACATATTATGAACTTACGAAAAATTAGAAATATACTTAGACTCTGCAATTCGTTATTATTTGCTTGGCTTTATATACCACACTTAATCTTAGGGGGTAATGCTTTGATTATAAGCGACATAAGAAGGCTTGAATATCAAATAGACATTAAACTCCCCATACTTATGCAGTTGCTCTATCATTTGCATACTAATAGATTTTATAGGACTCTATTTTACCACAGACTAGGTCCTGTAAAATCTACATTTATCCGCTGGTATCGTCCTGGTGATCGGTATTTTAGCATCAGTGTAACTACAAAAATCGGAGATTCAATGTGGATTGCACATCCTTATGCCACAATTATAAATGCAGAATCTATTGGCTCAAATTTCTCTTGTATTCATTGTACAACGATAGGAGCTCACAATGGTCGAGCAATAATCGGAAATAATGTCTCTTTGGGCGCAAATGTGATAATCATTGGGAGTGTTCATATCGGTAATAATGTAACTATCGGTGCAGGTAGTGTAGTGGTAAAAGACTTGCCAGATAATTGTGTTGCCGTCGGCAATCCTGCGCGGGTTGTAAAAACGCTAAATTGATATTATTAATATGGCTAAACTTACAACTCCATTTTTTCATATACTCTCTTGTGTTGTAAACGAGAATAATGTTGATTGGAGCCTATTTAATAACTTCACTCCCAAGGATTGGGAGTTTTTTTATGCCTTATCCAAAAGGCATGGTGTTGTTGCAATAGTCTTTAACGCTATAAGGGATATACCAAAAGAGATTGCTCCTCCCAAAAGCGTTACATTAAGGTGGATATCCAATGCACTCTCTATTGAGGATCAGATGAAGAAAAAGGAGGCAGTTGCTGTTGAGCTTGCCGAGAAATTATCCGAAAGAGGTATCCAAACAGTTGTTCTCAAAGGTTTAGCATACGCTTCATATTTTCCTAATCCATATCATCGCGAGTCCGGCGATTTGGATTGCTACCTATTGGGACAGAAAGAACTTGGCGACAAAGTCACAATAGAGATTGGTGGCAAAATGGAGGAGGCTGGTTACAAGCACTCCCATCTATATTACAAAGGTCTAACCATTGAAAACCATAATTACCTGACAAGTTTCGACAATACCAAGTTAGGTGTCAAGACCGAACAGTTGCTTCAAATGGTGATATGCGAAGGATATAGACCAATTGGAAATACAAAGTTGTACAATCCCTCTGCTGATTTCAATGCTTTATTTCTTATAAAACATGCTCAAAGGCATTTTATCAAGGAAGGAATATGTGTTAGACATCTACTTGATTGGGCCTTTTTCTTAAAAGCAGAGTCTCAAAATGTCAATTGGGATAAAGTCATTCCAATTATGAAAAAATGCAGAATTATAGAATTCGCCAAAGTAATGACAAGGCTCTGCATTGAAAAACTTGGTATGAAGGTAGACATTGAGGAATTCACAGCTCCGATGGAAATATCGAATGCAGTTTTGGTAGATATATTAGGTGAACAACCGAACATATTTCACGAGAATCTCGCACAAAAGATCCGCCGCATTATACGAAGATTTTATCGTATGTATAAGTTTCGCTCATTAGCGGATGAAAGCTATTACAGATTAGCGTGGAATAGCTTGGCATTCAATTCTTACCTCAAAAGAAATCCTAAATTATAAATCATATATAGATCATGAAGAAGAAATTATTTATCGTGGTAAATCAAGACTTTTTCTTTTTAAGCCACCGATTACCAATTGGTGTGGCTGCAAAAGAAGCAGGATACGATGTTACCATTGTAAGCGAGGACACGGGAGTGTCGGACAAAATTAGAGAGGCAGGATTAAAGACTATTAATTTGCCAATTAATAAAGCTGGAACAAACATCAAGGATGAAATTAAGACTTTCTTCTTCCTATACAAGTTATTCCGACGAGAAAAACCAGATATAGTCCACCTTGTGGGACTCAAAACAATGCTTTGGGGGAGTCTGGCTTGCAGACTTGCAGGAGTCAAGGCTATGGTTAGCGCAGTATGTGGATTGGGCGTGCTTTTCGATGAGGAGCACGCTCATTCTTTTATGACACGCTCAATATTGAAGGTGTTGCGTGTGACTCATAAGAAGAAGCGTCTTGCAGTAATATTCCAGAATAATGACGACAAGGCTATATTCTTGAATGCGAAGATTATGAAGGAGGAACAATGCGCCTTCACTAATGGTTCTGGTATCAATCTTCAAAACTACGATTATACCCCAGAGCCAACAGGCGGATTAATTAAAATCATCTTCACTGCCCGTATGGTTGAGGACAAGGGAACATTAGTACTAATAGATGCAGCGAAGAAATTAGAGTCTGAATATAAAAGCAAGGTACAGTTCCTATTGTGTGGTGGATTAGATACCAATCCAAATGGTATCACAAAGGAAATGCTAGAGAGCAGATGTGATGGCGAGTATATTCAATGGTTGGGACACCGTAAGGATGTGTTGGAATTATTGAAGCAGTCGCACATTATGGCTTTCCCATCGTGGTATCGTGAAGGTTTGCCGAAATCTGTTATTGAGGCAGAAGCAATAGGACGACCTGTAGTTACAACAGACTCTGTTGGATGCCGTGATACAGTTGTCGACGGTAAAAACGGTTATATGATTCCGATTAAGGATTCAGATGCACTTGCTATGGCACTCAAAAAACTTATAGATAATCCAGAACTGCGTCAAACAATGGGCAAGAACGCTCGTGAGTTTGCTGTAAACAGATTTGATATCCATGATGTTGTTAATGTTCATTTGAATGTATATGACAACATCTTGAAGTAGTTAAATGGATTATATTTATAAGTGGGTTGAGGATGTTCAATATGGCTCAGTAGCAAAAGTATGTGTCTAAGCATATATCTTTGTAAGTCTGAACA
>CAZTFX010000040.1:0-18679 GCA_964613095.1 uncultured Muribaculaceae bacterium
AGAAAGTCCGGAAAATTGAAATAAAAACTAAAGGACTATCTCAAAACATATTTGCAGGTGAATATCATTCGGCATTTAAAGGGCGTGGTATGACATTTTCCGAGGTGCGCGAATATCAATATGGAGATGATGTTCGTGACATTGATTGGAATGTCACAGCTCGTCATAATCGTCCTTACGTTAAAGTATATGAAGAAGAACGTGAAATGACGGTTATGTTACTCATAGATGTGTCGGGTAGTAGAATGTTTGGTGCGCAAGGAGTCCAAAAAAGAGAAATGATTGCCGAAATTGCAGCAACTTTGGCATTTTCAGCCATTCAAAATAATGACAAGGTCGGATTGATGTTTTTTACCGACAAAATAGAAAAATTCATTCCTCCGAAAAAAGGTAAAAAGCACATATTGTTGCTTATCCGTGAAATGCTTGAATTTAAACCGGAGTCTACCGGTACCGATATTAATATGGCATTGGAATATCTTACAAGTGTTTTGAAGAAACGTTGTGCAACATTCTTGGTGTCCGATTTTATTGATACTCATGATTATTATAAATCGATGTCAATTGCAAGCCGAAAACATGACTTGACAGCTATTCAGGTTTATGATAAGCGGGAAACGCAATTACCGGACGTTGGTTTAATGAAACTCTTGGATTCTGAACGAAATGAAGTACGTTGGATTGATACAAGTTCAAAGAACGTTCGTCAAGCATATAATAAGTGGTGGTATGAAAGGCAATTAAATATGAATGTGACAATGCAACGTTGTAAAGTTGAAGTTGCTTCAATTGCCACTGATGAAGATTTTGTCAAGTCTCTTATGGGAATGTTTAAGAAACGAGGGGCAAAATAATTAATTGAATACACAATTATGAAAAGAATCATATATACACTTTTTTCTTTTGTCTTGATATTATCGGCGATTACTATAAATGCAGGAAATACGTTGGTAACAACAAAAATGGATTCTACATTATTATTGATGGGAAAGAAAACAGCAATACATGTGGAAATTGTGCAAGATAAGGGTGCAAAAGGTTTTTTTATAAATGAAAGTGTTGATACTTTAAACGCTTTTGTAGAAGTGTCGGAACGTTTGCAAGCCGATACTACCGATTTAGGAAATAATAGGGAACAAATAAATCGTGATATTATAGTACAATCGTTTGATTCGGGTATGTATATAATACCAGCGTTTAAGTATGTTGTAGGAAAAGATACATTTTTATCCAATACATTGACACTGAAAGTTCTTCCTGTAAAAGTAGATTCACTCACAACTATTCATGATTTGAAACCGGTTGTAGAACCTCCTTTTTTCTTTTCTGATTATTTACCGGAGTTCATTGTAAAGTATTGGTGGCTTATATTATTAATATTATTATTGATAGCAGGAGGAATTTATGCATACTTTAAGTGGTTTAAGAAAGGAGAAGTACCTTTCATTAAAAAACAAGAGGTGTATATTCCACCATATGATGAGGCTATAATGAAACTTACTCAATTAAAGAGTGAAAAATTGTGGGAAGCCGGACATGATAAGGAGTATTTTACTAGATTAACCGATATTTTGCGTAATTATATAGATCGTAGATTTGGAATCAATGCTATGGAGATGACATCAGTACAGATTTTGGATATATTGCGTAAAAATGAAGAAACATTGTCGGTTAATGACCAATTGAGTAAAGTTCTAGAAATGGCAGATTTTGTTAAGTTCGCAAAAATGCGTCCACTGCCGGAAGACAATGAGGTTGCATATCAACGTGCTGTTAATTTTGTCCAAGAAACAAAACCGGTTGAGGTCTTACCGGAAGATAATAACTCAACTGAAGAAATTAAAGGAAAGGAGGTAGTTGGAAATGATTAATTTTGCAAATCCTCATTTCTTGTGGCTGTTTCTTATATATATACCTATTATATTATGGTATATAAAGAAACAAAAAACAGCAGAACCCACATTGAAAGTTTCTACATTGCTACCTTTTGATAAATTGGGAACATCGTGGAAAGCGTATATGCGTCATGTACTATTTGTATTACGTTTATTGGCGATAGGATGTTTAATAATAATATTGTGCCGTCCGCAAACGTATGACAGATGGTCAACATCAGAAACAGAAGGAACAGATATTGTAATAGCACTAGATGTATCAACCAGTATGCTTGCACGTGATTTCAAACCGGATAGATTTGAGGCAGCGAAGGATGTTGCTTCACAATTTATTTCAGGTAGAGAAAGCGATAATATAGGAATGGTGATTTTTGCCGGTGAGAGTTTTACATTAGTTCCCATGACAACCGATAAAACTGTTCTCCTTAATTATATACAAGACATTACAATGGGTATGCTTGAAGATGGAACAGCTATAGGTGATGGTATAGCAACAGCTATTAATAGAATAAAAAACGGTAAAGCTAAATCAAAAAGTATAATTCTACTTACAGATGGTTCTAATAATACCGGTGTAGTTGCTCCATTGACAGCCGCTGAAATAGCAAAGGAATTAGGTATAAAGATCTATACAATCGGTGTGGGTAGTAATGGTGAGGCGTTATATCCTGTGGGTTATAATTATTACGGTAAAATGGAATATCAAAAAATGCCTGTTGTAATAGATGAAGGAACTTTACGTTCTGTTGCTAGTATGACAGGAGGTAAGTATTATCGTGCGACTAGTAAAAATGTATTAAAGGACGTATTTAAAGACATTGACCAATTGGAAAAGACACAATTGGATGTTAAAAATTATAGCCATACGGAAGATGATTACATGAAATGGGCTGTGTTATTACTTGTATTAGTTGTCTTTGAAGTAGTTTCACGCTATACTGTTTTAAGACATATCCCTTAATGAAAATCTTGATAATAAATATTATAGAAGATTATGTTTAGTTTTGGAAATCCTGAATATTTATATTTGTTGTTATTGCTGCCGGTAATAGTTGTATTATATTGGTTTGCAAGAAAAAAACGGGCTAAGAATTTGAAAGTGTTTGGTCCAAAAATGATTGCAGATGAATTAATGCCTGATGTGTCAAAATACAAACCGTGGATAAAACTTTCCTTAGAGTTATTCGCTTTAGCTTTGATTATTGTTATTTTGGCAAGACCTAGAGCCGGTTCAAAAACAGAAATTACAAAGGTGCGTGGTGTTGAAGTTATGTTATGTGTGGATGTGTCTAACTCAATGCTGGCAAGTTCAACTGATGATCCCAAAGGAGTGAGTCGAATGCAACGCACGAAATTATTAATGGATCGTGTTATCGATAAATTGAAAGATGATAAAGTAGGTCTTATTGTATTTGCCGGGAATGCCTATACACAAATGCCTATTACGACAGATGGTGTGTCGGCGAAAATGTTTTTAAATGAAATAAATACCAATATGGTACCAACACAAGGTACTGCAATAGGTGCTGCCATAAAACTTGCAATGAATTCTTTTACTGATAACGAGAAGTCGCAAAAGTCAGTCATCGTGATAACTGATGGGGAAAATCATGAGGACGATGCTGTGGCAATGGCTAAATCGGCTAAGGAAAAAGGTATTCAAGTGAATGTGGTAGGTGTAGGTACTGTAAAAGGGTCTCAAATACCAATCGGTGGTGGGCAATTAATGAAAGATGATTCAGGCAATGTGGTTACCACTCGTTTGAATGAAAAAATGGCACAAGATATTGCAACTGCCGGCGGTGGAATATATGTATCGGGTAATGCAACCGACGCTGTGAGTACACTCGACGAACAATTACAAAAATTGGCAAAAACAGATCTTGAGTCGGTTGTTTATAGCCAACATAATGAGCAGTTTCCTGTATTTGCATGGCTTGCGCTTATTATTATGTTAATTGATGTATTTGTTGTGGAAAGCAAAAATTCTTGGTTGAGAAAATATAATTTCTTTACAAAAGAAGATGAAAATGAAAAAGTTAAGTAAGATATTATTAGTTCTGATAATTATAATGCTACCATTGGTTTCAAGTGCAAAAGAAACTAATGAAGATGAAACCGTACGTAATGAACGTGAGTTTATCAGAAAAGGAAATAAGTTGTATAATGAGAAACGATATGCAGATGCCGAAGTAGAATACAAAAAGGCTATTGGTGTGAATCCAAATTCTCAGATAGGAAATTATAATTTGGCATTATCTTTAATTAAGCAAAGTGGAGGGACAAACGTTGAAGGAGAAAATAATCCATTAAAAGAGGCTACAGAATTATTGGCTTCGGTTGCTCAAAGTTCAAAAAATCCTGAATTACGTTCCAAAGCATTCTATAATTTAGGTAATCTTGCTTATAATCAGCAACAATATGATCAAAGCATAGAGATGTACAAGAATGCATTGCGTCAAAATCCTGACGATGATCAAGCTCGTGAAAATCTAAGATTGGCACAGCTAAAGAAACAAAATCAAGATCAAAACAAAGATAAAAATAAAGACGATAAAAAGGATAATCAAGAAGATAAAAAAGACCAAAATAAAGAGAATCAAGATAAACAGGATAAAAAAGAGGATAATAAACAGCAACAACCACAGCAGCCAAAACCTCAAGAAATGAGCAAAGAAAATATGGAACAAATTCTCCAGACAATGCAAAATCAGGAAAAGGCTACACAGGAAAAGGTTAATGCACAGAAACCTCAAAATGTAAGAAAAACCGGTAATCAATGGTAAAAGTTATATTTTGAAAACTATGAGAATATATAATAGGATATTATTTACTTTGTTGACTCTTTATATAGGAATAGGAGTAGTCTCAGCACAGGTGTCTTTTTCGGCACATGCTCCTCGTCAAGTGGTACAAGGTAATAAATTTGATGTAAGATTTGTGTTGCGTAATGCAGAAGGTTCTAATTTTCAAGAGCCTAAAGTTGATGGTGCAACAAAAATATATGGACCCGCATTATCCACTTCTTACAGTCAAGAGTGGGTAAATGGGAAGAGTTCAAGTAGTTCATCTCAAGAGTATTCTTTATTGTATAGAGCCGATAAAGCAGGTTCATATACGATTCCTGCAGCCACGATAGAAGTTGATGGGAAACGTTATTCTACAAAAGCTTTGACAATAGAGATACTCCCACCTGATAAAACATCAAATCAAGGTTCTCAATCTCAAAGTGTGAGAATTGATGATATAGATACGCAATCGTCATCTAAACCATTAAATGCTAAAGACTTGTTTGTCAGAATTATAATGTCCAAACAAAAAGTTTATGAGCAGGAGGCTGTTGTATGTACGATTAAGTTGTACACAAAATATCAAATAAGTCAATTTATGACTACATTACAACCATCTTTTGATGGATTCTTAATAGAGGAATTACCATTGGAACCTAGCCTTAATAATGTGGAACATTATAATGGTGAGAATTATATGGTAGCTGAATTAAAAAAATGTATTTTGTTTCCTCAAAAGTCAGGAAAACTTACTATCACATCAGGTAATTATGATGTAACGGCAGTTCAATACGAATCGGTAAGGAGTTTATTTGGTATAATACGTCAGCCGGTTGAAAAGAAAATACAGGTGAAATCCAATTCGGCTTCGGTGAATATTTTACCATTACCAACCCCCAAACCGTCTTCATTTATGGGAGCAGTAGGACAATTTACTGTTTCAACAAGTGTTACACCTAATAATTTTAAGACTTATGAGGCTGCAACATATACATATAAGATTTCAGGAAGTGGTAATATAAAATATTTAAAAGCTCCTGAAATAAATTTCCCATCTCAATTTGATGTATATGATCCTCAGACTAAAGTAGAGGCAAAACCGGCAGGTTCTACTGTGAAAGGTGTGTCTGATTTTGAGTATACATTTATACCGCAATATGTGGGTGATTATGAAATCCCTGCAAGTGAATATACTTATTTTGATCCAGTTTCGGCAAAATATGTAACGATAAATGTACCATCAAGGATGATAAAGGTTGCAAAAGGAGTTGCTACAACTTCTACCGCAATAACAAAGGATTTGGAATTGAAAAATAAGGATATTCTTCACATTAAAAATGGAAATTTGGCTTTAGAGAAAGAGCATAAAATGTTTTTAAATTCTTTTTCGTATTGGTTGTGGTATATTATACCGGTTTTATTGTTAATATCTATAATGTGGTATTATCGTAAAACCATAAAACAACGTTCAAATATTCAAATGATGAAGACCAAACGAGCTAATAAGGTCGCGAAAAAGAGATTGAAGCAAGCTAAAGAATTTATGTCCAATAATGATAGTAATAAATTCTATGCAGAAATCCTGAAAGCATTATGGGGATATTTAAGTGATAAGTTGAGTATTCCTGTCTCAGAATTGAATAAAGAAAATATTTCTATCGAATTAATGAAATATGGTTCAGATGAGCAGGTTGTAACCGATTTGATAGCAATACTTGATAAATGTGAATTTGCTCAATATGCGCCGGAACTAAGTGGTAGCAATATGAGTGAAATTTATGATGAAACCAGTGAAATCATGGATAAACTTGAAAATACAAAAAGAAAATAATAGGGATATGAAAAAGTATATAGTATCAATATTGATTTTTTGTGTTGGATTTGTTCCTATAATGGGACAGAGTCTTGTTGAAAAGGCAAATGCAGAGTATGATAAGGATAAATATTCGTCTGCGTTAGAGCTTTATTTACAAGCGGCTAAGGACGATGGTACTTCAAGTGATTTATACTATAATATAGGGAATACTTATTATCGTATGGGTGACTTGGGACGTGCTGTTTTGAACTATGAACGTGCTTTAATCTTAGATCCTAGTAATGAAGATGTAAAGACCAATTTAGAATTTGTGAATAGTAAGATTCAAACAAAAATAATTGCGGATAAGTCTTTTATTATTCAAGTAGCAGATGATTTTGTAGGATTACAAACATCAAATGCTTGGGCTACGCTTTCTGTTAATTGTTTTATCTTGTTAATCGCAGGAATCTTATTATACGTTTTCTCTTCAACAATATTACTTAGGAAGATTGGATTTTTTGGCGGAGGTATAATGGCTATATTAGTAATAGTATCATTGATATGTTCTTTTGCCATGAAGTCAAGAGTTGAGGCAGGAGATAAAGCAATAGTTGTAAGTCCATCCGTAACATTGAGTACAGTTCCGCGTATTCCTAAGGATAAAACGGAAGAAGCATTTATTTTGACATCCGGAAATAAGATTACTATAGTAGATTCTGTTGTAACTAAAGCGGGTGAAGTACAAGATGTATGGTATGATGTGAAAGCAGATAATACGCATAGAGCTTGGTTAAAACGTGAACATATAGAAAAGATATAGATTATGATAGAATATCTTGATAGTTTGGACAAGAGTATATTCCTCTCATTGAATGGAATACATAATAATTTTTTTGACATATTTATGTGGTATGTGTCAAAAACTGCAACATGGACGTTGATGTTGTTCGTCTTGTTGTTTATTTTATTTAAAAATAACTGGAAGATGGCATTGTTGGTTGTAATAGGTGTTGCATTAACTATTACACTTGCCGACCAAATTTCGTCAGGATTGATAAAAGAGGTAGTAGAACGGTTTCGCCCCACACATAGTCCCGATTTAGAAGGGCTGGTTCATACCGTAAATGGGAAAAAAGGTGGTTTATATGGATTCGTGTCAAGTCATGCCGCCAATACAATGGGTGTAACTGTATTTATTTCATTCCTCTTTAGGAATAAAAATATAAGTAGTCTTATGATTTTATGGTCACTTTTAGTGTCATATAGTCGTATCTATTTGGGAGCTCATTATCCCGGTGATATAATAGGAGGAATGATAGTAGGTGCAATAAGTGGGATGGTTGTGTATAAAGTATATGTGTATGCAGTGAAACGTTTGAAATATGATGAAAATAGAGAATTTTCTATGGAAATAGAAAAAAAAGCAAAAATAATGTCATATGGTATTTTGTGCAATCTCCTTATTACAGTGGGACTTTCAGCGTTTTTATGTTTTTTAGCATAAAAAAAAGTTTGTGTTTTTTTTGGTAGATATATAACAAAAGCACTAAATTTATACCAACAAAAATAAGTATTAACAATCTAAAACTATATTATCATGCCAAAGACTATAACATTTAATGAACTACGTCGTATCAAAGACAGTTTACCAGATGGTTCAATGCACCAAATCGCAGACAAATTGAATTTGACCGTTCAAACAGTAAGAAATTATTTTGGCGGTTCAAATTATGAATATGGAAACAATTGTGGTTTACACATTGAACCGGGACCGGAAGGTGGTTATGTAATACTCGATGATACACAGATATTGGATATGGCATTAGAAATGCTAGAAAAGAAAAACAAGGAGTAACATTAAAAACTTGAGAGGTCTGAAACGAATAATGTTTTAGACCTTTTTTGTAGAATACATAGTTGGTATAGATAAAATATTATAGATTTAGGATTCATTTCTTATTAATGGTTGAAAGATGGAAAGGAAAGACCGACTTATAACTGTAGCAATTCATACTTATGCAAAGGCTTTAATTTTGAAGTCATTATTGGAGAATGAAGGAATATCGGTTGTAATTAATAATGTTAATCTAATTCAACCGGTGGTTTCTTCCGGAGTAAGAGTGAGAATACATGAACGCGATTTACCATTGGCTTTAAAAATCATTGAACAAATGTCGCTTGATGAAATAGAGTTGTCCGATGATAAAAACAAACCATTGGTTCTTATTCCGATAGACTTTTCAGACTATTCAAAAAAAGCATGTCTCATCGGATTTGATTTTGCAAGACAAATAGGAGGGAAAGTGTTGTTATTGCATTCCTATGTTGCAATGCCTTATGCTGTTGCAATGATGCCATTTTCTGATGATGATTATGACGATAAACATGCCGAAAAGAAGGCAATCAAGAAAATGGATGAATTTGAACGGGAAGTAAAAGAAGATATTACAAGAGGGGAATTACCCAAAGTAAATTTTTCTTGTAAAATAGAAGAAGGAGTACCTGAAGTAACTATATTGGATTGTGCGAAAAGAGAAAATGCTTCTTTAATTGTGATGGGAACTCGGGGACGAGGTAAAAAAGAAGCTGAATTAATAGGTAGTGTAACTGCTGAGGTGCTAGACGCAGGAAAATTTCCAGTGTTCTCTGTTCCCGAAGGCATGGAAACAGAAAAAATCTCAGAAATAAAAAACATTACTTTTTTCAGTAATTTTATTCAACAAGATTTGATTTCTTTCGATATTTTTGCAAGAATTTTTAGTGGAAAGAAATTGAATATTACGATAATACCTATTGAAGAACAAAAGAAAGATGATAAATCAAAACAATATTTGAACCAATTATTACAATATTGTCAGTCTCATTATAAAGACTTTGATTTTTCTATAGAACATTTATCTGACGCCAATTTCTTAGAAGATTTTGAGTCGTATGTAAAGAAAGTCGATGTGGATTTAATATTGATACCAAACAAGAAACGTAATATTTTTGCTCGCCTATTTAGCCCAAGTATTGCCCATAGAATGGTATTCCATTCTGACACTCCCATGCTTGTCGTCCCGGTATAAATGTATATGGACTATCTATATAAAGGATTTTATGAGTAAGTATGTAGAAATATTGAGAAAAAATTATAGATTAACAAAAAACTTTTAACTCCTAATATCTAATTCCTAACTATTTATTATCTTTGCAGGCAAATTTTATGTGAAATGTTGTGCCGTTTGTATGGCATACTGTAAAAAATAGAAAAAACAATGATTAACATTACTTTTCCTGATGGAAGTGTGAAGCAATATGAGAGTGGTATCACTCCTTATCAGATTGCTGAAAGCATAAGCCCTCGTTTAGCAAAAGAGGTGCTTGCTGCTACTGTGAATGGTGCTGAATGGGATATCTCACGACCAATTTGTAGTGATGGTGAGATAAAATTGTTCAAGTGGGAAGATGCTGAAGGTAAACATGCATTCTGGCATACTTCTGCACACTTGTTAGCCGAAGCACTTCAAGAACTTTATAAAGGTATTCAATTTGGTATTGGTCCGGCAATAGAAAATGGATTCTATTATGATATTGATCCGGGTGAAAACGTTATAACAAGTGCCGATTTCCCGAAAATTGAAGCAAAAATGACCGAATTAGCCGCTAAGGATGAATCGGTAGTGCGTGCTGATATTAGTAAGGAAGATGCACTTAAGGCTTTCGGTGAACGTGGCGAGACATATAAGTGCGAATTGATTAATGATTTAGAAGACGGTACAATCTCAACATATACTCAAGGTGCTTTTACCGACTTATGTCGTGGTCCGCACTTGCCATCTACCGGTGCAATTAAGGCTGTAAAAATAATGTCGCTTGCCGGTGCTTATTGGCGTGGTGATGAAACACGTAAACAAATGGTGCGTATTTATGGCGTTTCTTATCCAAAGAAAAAGTTGCTTGATGAATATCTTGCTATACTTGAAGAAGCAAAGAAACGTGACCATCGTAAAATAGGTAAAGAAATGGAATTGTTTGCATTTTCACAAAATGTGGGTGTAGGACTTCCGTTATGGTTGCCTAAAGGTGCAGCATTACGTGACCGTTTGGAACAGTTTTTGAGGAAAATACAACGTCGTTACGGCTATCTTCAAGTAATTACTCCGCACATTGGAAATAAAATGCTTTATGTGACTTCCGGTCACTATGCAAAATATGGAAAGGACTCATTCCAACCTATTCATACTCCGGAAGAAGGAGAGGAATATTTCTTGAAACCGATGAATTGTCCTCACCACTGTGAAATTTACAAGACTTCTCCACGTTCTTATAAGGATCTTCCTCTTCGTTTTGCTGAGTTTGGTACTGTATATCGTTATGAACAAAGTGGTGAGCTACATGGATTGACTCGCGTTCGTGGGTTTACTCAAGATGATGCTCACTTGTTCTGTACTCCCGATCAGGTAAAAGGGGAATTCTTGAAGGTAATGGATATAATATTCTATATCTTCAAAGCATTGAATTTTGAGAACTTTGAAGCTCAAATTTCGCTTCGTGATCCTAATAACAAACAAAAATATGTGGGTAGTGACGAAAATTGGGAAAAGTCGGAACGTGCCATAATTGAAGCTTGTGAAGAAAAAGGTTTGAAAGCTAAAGCGGTACAAGGTGAAGCCGCGTTCTATGGACCTAAGCTTGACTTTATGGTGAAAGACGCTATTGGTCGTCGTTGGCAATTAGGAACAATCCAAGTTGACTATAATTTGCCGGAACGTTTCGGTTTGGAATATACAGGTGCTGATAATCAAAAGCATCGTCCTGTAATGATTCACCGAGCTCCATTCGGCTCAATGGAACGCTTTGTTGCTGTACTACTTGAGCATACAGCAGGAAAATTACCGTTGTGGCTGGCTCCCGATCAAGTTGTGGTACTTCCTATCAGTGAAAAGTACAATGATTATGCCCAAAAGGTTGTACGTGAACTTGCCGAAAAGGATATTCGAGCATTTGTTGATGACAGAAATGAGAAAATCGGTAAGAAAATTCGTGACAATGAGTTGAAAAAAATCCCATATTTGCTCGTTGTTGGTGAAAAAGAAGCAGAAAATGATGAAGTTTCTGTAAGAAAACAGGGCGAAGGTGATAAAGGTTCGCAAAAAATTACTACCTTTGCAGACGATTTTGCTCAGGAAATTGAGAAAATGACAAACTTTTAATATTACTGAATGGAGAAAAAACCATCATGGACAGGACCTAAAAAGCCTGCAACACCGCGACCTGCTGCAGAGGTCGCAAGGAAAAAAGGTGATAAAGATAATAAAGACCAGCATGCCATAAATGAGCACATTAGAGCAAAAGAAGTGCGTTTGGTGGGTGATAACGTAGAGCAAGGAATCTATTCGATTGCAGAAGCGTTGCGCATTGCTGATGATATGGATTTGGATTTGATTGAAATTTCACCTAATGCGGAGCCTCCTGTTTGTAGGGTTCTTGATTATCAAAAGTTTCTTTATCAACAGCGTAAACGCTTAAAAGAACAAAAGGCGAAATCTACCAAGGTGGTAGTGAAAGAAATTCGTTTCGGACCTCAAACCGATGATCATGATTACAACTTCAAGTTGAAACATGCTCAAGGTTTCCTTAAAGAAGGTGCTAAGGTGAAAGCATATGTTTTCTTTAAAGGACGTTCGATATTGTTTAAGGAACAAGGCGAAGTGTTGCTTTTGCGTTTTGCCAATGACTTGGAAGAGTATGGTAAGGTAGAGCAAATGCCGGTTCTTGAAGGTAAACGAATGATAATCATGTTAACTCCAAAGAAAAAATAAAAAAATGAGAGCCTTGGGCTTTTGGGTTGCCCAAGCTCTTTTATAAGTATAATGTTTAAAATAATTTACAAAAATGCCAAAAGCTAAAACTAATTCCGGTGCTAAAAAAAGATTTGTTCTTACCGGAACAGGAAAAATTAAGAGAAAGCATGCTTACAAGAGTCACATCTTGACTAAGAAGACTAAAAAGCAAAAAAGAACTCTACGTCACTTCACTCTAGTGGATACTGCCGACAGTGCAAACGTACGTAAACTACTTTGCTTGAAGTAATTCATGAGGAAGATTGATTTGATGTAAATTCAATTCTCAAAATTTTTATTTAAGATTTATTTATTTTTTATTAACCGAATGTATAGCAGATAAAAGAGCAAACTGAATGCCGCTAACATTCAAAAAAAATTAAGAAAATGCCTAGATCAGTAAACCACGTAGCTTCAAGAGCTCGTAGAAAAAGAATTTTAAAACTTACAAGAGGTCAATACGGATGTCGTCGTAATGTGTGGACAGTTGCCAAAAACTCTTGGGAAAAAGGTCTTACTTATGCTTACCGCGATCGTAAGAATAAAAAACGTAACTTCCGTGCGCTTTGGATTCAACGTATCAATGCTGCTGCTCGTTTGGAAGACTTGTCTTACTCAAAATTGATGGGCTTGATTCACAAGGCTGGTATTGAAATCAATCGTAAAGTTCTTGCAGACCTTGCAATGAACAATCCTGAAGCTTTCAAGGCTATCGTTGAGAAAGTTAAGAACGCATAAGAAATTTCGTGTGTGTTAAATAACAAAAAAGTCCCATCTTTTGGGACTTTTTTGTTGTTATATATTTGCAAAAGTCAAAACGGTTTATTAAATTTGCAATACACAAACACGATAAGGATAGAGTTCTCTTATTGATAATTTATATTTATTGGAAATATCACCATATCAAAGTTGATTGGGTTACTCTTCAAATTATAATGAAATGCCGAGACAAGTTTTCTTTTCAATGGCGGGCCCCAACTAGAAATAGTGTCCTTGCGACCAAGGCGGATTACAAAGAGGGAAAACTCTCAAATCCTGTTCTATCGGAGTTTCATCACATCCTTTGGTATGGTTTCCTATATAGCGGTGAAGTGCATAATTGTACCTCACCGCTTTCCTTTTTTCTTGATATTGCAGAAAAATGAGATAACGATGAGTATAATAAGGAAATTCTTTGTAATTTTACAAAATAATAAAATAATCTCGAAATAAAATTTAAACAACTTCTTAGAAAAAAATGCTATATAATAATGAAAAGAATACTTTTTCTATTATCTCTGCTGATAAGTCTTTCTTTTTCGACTTTTTCGCAAATATCCATAAAATCGTTTGAATTGCTTGAGACCGATCTTGATGCAAGTACATATTACCCGAAAAAGGATTTTAACCGTAAAACTTGTGCTATTATAAAAGTATTCACCACTCAGACGGGGTTCTCCTTTGAGAATGGCTCGCTTGGTATTGTTGCAACCGAGCAAAAACCTGCAGAAATATGGGTGTATGTGTCCGAAGGTACCATGAAGCTTAAAATAGTACATCCTCAATTGGGGCATGTCACCAATAGTGAGACCAGGGATGGATATTATTGGTTTCCGAGTGGGCGTGTAAAGTCGGGTTGTTGTTATAAAATGGAACTTGTAACCGGTACGGTGCGCACGGTTGTTGAGGAAGTCAAGAAAAAGACGGGATGGCTTGTTTTTAACAGTCTACCGGAAGGTGCCGATATATATTTGTCGGAAGAAGGACAAGCTGAAGAGTATATAGGTGTTACTCCCATGAGTAAGAAAATGCCATACGGGCGTTATAATTTTCGTATAAAGAAATATAACTATCATGACGATGTAGGTATTGCTGTAGTTGACAATACGCGAGTTACTATGGATTTGAAACTTGTGCTGGCATTTGGCGCGGTTATGGCAGTTTCTGTTCCACAAGGAGCGAAAGTGTATTTGGATGGAAAAGACACAGGGAAGATTACACCTTGTACTTTGACTGAAGTCGCTTCGGGTAATCATGAAATAAGATTACAAATGCCCGATTATGCTCCTGCAAGCAGTAATGTAACGGTTGTCGATGGGCAAACTGCCAATGTGAATGTTACGATGAAAGCTCGTTTCGCTTCTGTTACCATCAACTCGCTGCCCGAAGCCGAGATAAAAGTAAACGGTTCAATCGTTGGAAAGGGAGTATATACGGCAAATATGCAAGAGGGTATATATGATGTGGAAGTATCATTGGTAAGTCATAAATCGGTTGCAAAGCAAATAGAAGTAGTGGCAAATCAATCGCAGTCAGTTGAACTTAAGCCAACTCCGATTTATGGAATGCTTGATGTTAATAGTAAACCATTGGGAGCAAATATAACCATTAATGGCAAAAGTTATGGCGATACGCCTGCCACGATAGAAACCCTTCTGATAGGTGATTATGACGTAGTGCTTACAAAGACCGGTTATGCGAGTGTGACGCAACGTGTTTCAATATCGGAGAATCGTTCGTCCGAAATCAATGCTACATTACCAAGTGGACGAATCGTTTCGATTGTTACGGATAGTTCGGGGGATGTGATTTTTGCCGATATGGTGAAAGTGGAAGGTGGTACTTTTACAATGGGAGCTACAAGCGAACAAGGCAAAGATGCTTATGATAATGAAAAACCGGCTCATCAAGTGACATTGAGTGATTATTATATCGGCAAATATGAAGTTACGCAAGAGTTGTGGACTGCAGTTATGGGAAGTAACCCATCAAGTTTCACCGGTACTAATCTTCCGGTGGAAACGGTGTCATGGAATGATTGTCAACAATTTATAGACCGCTTGAACAGCATGACCGGATTACGTTTCCGCTTGCCTACCGAGGCGGAGTGGGAGTACGCCGCGAGAGGAGGCAATAAGAGCAAAGGTTATAAGTATAGTGGAAGCAATAACGTTAAAGAAGTTGCATGGTATGAAAAGAATAGTGGCAGTGGAACTCATGCGGTGGGAACTAAACAACCGAATGAACTCGGCATATATGATATGAGTGGTAATGTATGGGAATGGTGCAGTGATTGGTATGGCAGTTACAGCAGTTCATCACAGACGAATCCTACCGGACCTTTCTCAGGCTCTCGCCGCGTGCTTCGTGGTGGCAGTTGGTACGACGCTGCGAGGGGCTGCCGTGTGTCTTATCGCGGCAGCATTAGTCCGTCTAGCCGCGCCGACGATATTGGGTTCCGCTTAGTGGTTGTCCCCTAGCTTAATCGGAATGGATTTTCTCGATTAAACAGACCATTATCTGACCGTAACAGGTGAAAACGAGAAATCACGAAATTGTGATTTCCTGCAAATAAGGGATTGGTAGGCGCTATTGCCGAACGTCCCTTTCCTTGTTATGTGTATATTGATTGTTTTTATAAATGATAGTGTTTATGTGTCTATTTGAGTTTTTGGTTCAGTAGTAATAGTGGAAATTGTGGAATGGGTTCCGCAATATGGTGTTAAAATTGTTGGTTGCATTCCACATTTGTGGCACTTTGGTTTTCGGTATTAGTCTTAATTAAGATATTTGCTATATAGTTTTTATAAATGATGGGATAAATAATAATGATGATGAAAATAGTGTGAATAATTAGGGAAAAATTTATCTTTAGAGAACAAAAAGCAAATGGTGTTGTTTTTAGTTATATGGATAAATTAATGTAGATATGAAGATAAAAAGGATAAAAGGGCGTGAAATATTGGATTCTCGTGGTAATCCTACTGTGGAAGTGGATGTGAAGTTGGAGTCGGGACTTGTGGCGAAGGCTTCGGTTCCATCGGGTGCGTCAACCGGAGAAAATGAGGCGGTAGAACTGCGAGATGGAGATAAAGGACGTTATGGAGGAAAAGGTGTTCTAAGAGCTGTTTCAAATATCAATGGGGAAATTGCCGATGTGCTTATGGGGATGAATGTGTGTGATCAGGGGCTTATAGATGAAACTTTGGTGGCTCTTGATGGTACTCCAAATAAGTCTCGTTTAGGGGCAAATGCCATCCTTGGCGTATCGCTGGCAGTGGCAAGAGCCGCTGCAGCAAGTTATGGTGTTCCGTTGTATCGCTATATTGGTGGCGTAGATGCTACGGTATTACCTATACCGATGATGAATATATTGAACGGAGGTGCGCACAGCAGTGCTCCTATTGCTTTCCAAGAATTTATGATACGACCGGTGGGTGCTGATTGTTTCAGTGAAGGACTGCGCATGGGAACAGAGGTGTTTTATTCTCTAAAAAGCATACTGAAAAAGATGGGGATGAGTACATCTGTTGGTGATGAAGGCGGTTTTGCTCCGCTTCTCGGTAGTGCCGAGGACGCATTAAATGTGATTGTTGAAGCTATAGTGAAAGCCGGATATGAACCGGGTGCTGATGTGACAATTGCTCTGGATTGTGCTTCTTCTGAATTTTATCGCGGGGGAATGTATGAGTACACATGGAAAGAAAAGTCCGGTAAAACAATGACTTCGATAGAGCAAGCTCATTATTTGCGTTATTTGGTAGATAAATATCCTATAGATTCGATAGAAGATGGTATGGCTGAAGGTGATTGGCAAGGGTGGAAAATTCTTACTGAAATGATAGGTGAACGCTGTCAATTGGTGGGAGACGATTTGTTTGTTACTAATGTGAATTATTTGATGAAAGGAATAGAATTGGGATGTGCTAATTCTATTTTAGTGAAATTGAATCAAATAGGGACTGTTACAGAGGCGCTTCGCGCTGTAGAAATGGCAAAACGAAACAGATATTCGGTAATAGTTTCTCATAGAAGTGGAGAAACTGAAGATACATTCATTGCCGATTTGGCTGTGGCGGTAAATGCAGGTCAAATAAAAACGGGTTCGGCAAGTCGAGGTGAACGTATAGCAAAATATAATCGTTTGCTTTGTATTGAAGAAGAAATAGGCGTATCCGGCAGATATGGCTTGAGGCTCTAAAAGAAAATAAGTCCTTGTTTCGTCTAAAAACAGGGACTTATTACGTTAAATAAATATTTAACGTGAATCACTCGACAATGCGGAACACCCTTACGCCTATGCAACTGCGTATTTTTTCTAAATATTCGGCGAATGTGTCTTTTTCCAATTGAACTTTCTTTCCTCCCATAGAGGCGTTTATGAAATAAAGTTCATTGTCTTCTTTTATTACTATACCTAAATGTGAAATATCCAAACCTTCAATTTTTGTAACCATACCGATGATGTCACCGCTTTTGAATGTGGCTTTTGTGCTTTTTGAGTTAAGGGATTCCTTTTTGATATAAGGGAATCGATGTGATCGATATCCAACTTCATGATTACGTATTTTTTCAAAAATTACGCTATCTTTTAGAGAAGGATATGCGCTTCGGTGCTTACTCATAAAGTCGATGGTTTTTATAAGGTATTTGCAACTTTTAAAATTCGGTGCAACATCTTTTAGATTTCCTCTTGCTGAATTGTTCACAATCCAATCACTGATATAATGAAGTCTGGTGGAGTAATCTCCCATTGTACCGTTGCGATATCTGATTGATTCAAGGTTGTTTGCGTAATCACGCCATGTCGCACGGTGTGATAGTGTGGTTTTGGTCAAAGCGTATAAAGTTTCAACAAAGGTTGTGCAATCGAGCTCGTCTATATTGATGGTTAGCATTTCTGTGTCACCTTCAAGAGTGTGGGCAACGTATGGTGTACCTAGTAATTTGTTTGCATAAAAAACAACAAGGTCATTTGCTTTTTCTAAATTGCTTTTTAGTCCCTCTTCAAGCAATTTGTTAATTTTTAATGTGTCATTTTCACAGTGAAACCTCATGTCCATAGGAGATACGGCATGTAGTTTTAAGGAAATACATGCGATAGTCAATATCAGTGTGATTGTTTTTTTCATATTAAAGAACATTTTTAATGTATGGATATTATTATAGTGCAAATTTAGTGAAACTTTTAATAAAACGTGTAATTTTTTAGGAGTTTGTTGGTTGAAGTTGATTTTCAGATGATTGGGAAATTTTGTGTATTAAGTAATAGGAATAAAATAATGTTTTCAATATTTTTAACATAATTTTTCTTGATGGAATTTGTGCAGTATAAAAAAGAGTATTAATTTTGCACTCGCTTTTGGGAAGAACGCTAGTGTGCGTAGGAATTCTGAAAGCCGGAAGAAAGAGATCATTGAAATAGTTGCGATATAATAAAAGATAAACAGGAAGCACAAGGGAAACAAGACTGAAGGGAGAGTGAGTTCTCGTCTTAGAAAGGATTCTTGTTCCGGGTGAAAGAATAATCTGATAAATAAAGTTGAACCGAGCTAAGAAAAAAACGAAAAGTTGAAAAAACAAGATAAAAACAACGGAGAGTTTGATCCTGGC
>CAZTFX010000041.1:0-17935 GCA_964613095.1 uncultured Muribaculaceae bacterium
GAGGTTCTGACTACTCGCTAATGGTAAATTGAATTTATAGAACCTCCCTTATAATCCCAATTTCGTATTTCAGTTATCCATCCTCCTTCGGTTTTATAAAAAATAAGGTGCTATTAATTTAGTTTCTGTATAATATTTTATTCTTATTCCTTTTTTATACCCCCTAATAGAACCATATATTGATCTCCATTGCTTGCCTACAAGCATATCCATCATCGTTTTCTCTTTTGTGGTATCAACGTTGGCTTGTAGTTTTTGTTTATAGGCAAGTTTCAATTGTTCTTCCTCGCTTAAATCTCTTTCAAAAGCCTGCATTATGGTGTCTCCGGCAACTTCTTTAATATTTACCATATTTCCTCCGGACAGAAGTTCTACACGATAATTTACAGCACGCCACTTGCCTGTTAAGTCTTGTTCGTTCACAACAATATAATCGCCTTCTGTCATTCGTCCCTTTTTGCTCCAATCAAACTCCGTCTCAGGTTGATTGGACATATAGTATTCATATATCTTTTTCAATTCTATAGTATCTCTACCACTATATATCGGTACAATTCTTGTTACATGTGTTTTGCTGTAACGTTCTATGTATCTGCTGCGTTTAAAAGTGGTTGTATCAAGTCGATACCAATCATCTCTCATTAATTCCGCTTGTTGAGGCTTACGCTTGGCATGTTCCGCATTTTGAGAATACAAACTACTCACAAACACTTGTGTGCATAACCTTTAGGGTACACACATTCCAATTCAAGTCGGTTTTCCGACAATGTGGCTATGTCGTAGGTTGCCGCCTGCCAACTACCGTCACTATCAAGTTCATTCACCACTAAATACCGACCATTTATGCGTTTACCCACTTGTTTACGATTAAATTTTGTCACTACCGTATCCGAGAAATAAAACTCTCGCAACATCCACTGAGGATATTGAGTTCTTCGGTTCTTAGGCAATACACAACGTACAAATTTACCATCTTTGTTATATTGATGTTCAACGTCCAATTTTTCACCTGTTTTAGGCTCAATTTGATACCACAATTTATCCTCCAACAAATTCATGGTAGAAATCACAGTACCATCGGGTTTATCGCTTTTTTGCTCAACGTAAAAATAAATTTTTTGAAGGCTATTGGGATGATTTTTATCTATGGTTCTTAATTGGTCTTCTTTTAAAGTATTTTTTTCTAAGCAGATTACATTACAATCATAGCTATTTTTATCTCCTTGTATTATAAGATACCGACTATTTCGTTTTTTACCAACTTTCGTACTATCAAAACTTTCTTCATATTTAATATCGTTGTACTCGTGCTTTGGGATTACCGACTGAATCAACTCCCACTATCATTCGTTGAGTGCCGGTAAAACGTATATAAAAATTTTCATAAGCTTTCATCGTTGCCACATTAAACTCATGCCAATCCTTATTTATCAACAGCTCCATCGTCGATTTCGCTTCAACAATAAAACATATTGAAGCAAATAAAATAATTGACAATATGAATAGAATTTGTTTCATATTAATCGATTATCATTATACAAACTAAAGTTTTATATTTCAATCGAATACACCTTCTATAGCTTCTTCCTCTTCAGCCGTATTTTGCATATCAATGGGAACTTCATTAATACCCTCTTTATAACATGGGTCAAAACCTTCCGGAAAGACAAATCGAATGTCTTGACTATAAGGCAAAGTCTTATCATCGTAAACACTCTTCATGTATTTTCCGAAAATAGGTAATGCCATTGAAGCACCTTGTCCTTCTGCCATACTGTTGAAGTGAATATAACGTTCATCTCCTCCAACCCAAACACCGGTTACAAGTTGAGGTGTGAAACCCATAAACCAACCATCGGCATTAAAGTTGGTTGTACCGGTTTTTCCTCCCATCTGAGCAACTATATTATACGGAGCACGACGCACTCGTCCACCGGTACCATAATCCACTACATTAAGCAGAATAGACAGAATTTTATAATATGCCTCCTCACTTATCACTTCAGTGTGCATTGGAACGAAATCGGTTATCACATTACCTTGATTGTCGGTGATACGTGTTACATATAATGGTTCTACACGCATTCCTTTATTGGCAAACGCAGTATAAGCCGATACCATTTCACGCACCGAAACATCTACCGGACCTAAACATAACGAAATAACAGGATCCAAATAGTTTGTGATACCAAAATTATGCATTAAACGAACCAGAGCCACCGGAGATAAGCGTTCCATTAATCGAGCTGATATCCAGTTATTGGAATTGGTTAACGCCCATCGTAAATCCACCATCTCTCCTATACGACTTTTCCCCGAATTACGAGGAGCCCATTCATTACCATTAGCATCCAAAATCACCGGCTGTTCATTCAAAAATTCATCACATGGTGTGTATCCTTCCTCCATTGCATAGGTATATAGAAATGGCTTTACGGTGGATCCTATTTGACGACGTCCTGTTGACACCATATCATATTGGAAGAAAGAAAAATTAGGACCACCTACATAAGCCTTGACATATCCGGTAATAGGATCCATAGACATCATGCCCGCACGCAAAAAGGATTTTGTGTATAACAATGAATCATAAGGTGTCATAACCGTATCTATCACCCCATCATAAGAGAACACACGCATTTCACGTTCAGTCTTAAAGTTTGCCATGATTTCATCCCATGATTTACCTGCTTTTTTCAAAATGCGATGACGTTCCGTAGCCTTGATAGCCTTCTTTATCAAGCCTTCCTTTTGTTCTTTTGTCAATTCGTATTGATTATTTGAATACGGATTAAGCATTCCTCTTTTTTCTCGTTTAAACTTTGGCAACAAGTCTTTGGCAAGATGTTCAACCAAAGCCGTTTCGGCATATTGTTGCATGCGAGAATCTATTGTGGTATAAATTTTTAAGCCATCGGTATATACATTATAATTAGAGCCATCAGGTTTAGTATTCTTTGCACACCATCCATATAGAGGATTATTCTCCCACGCAATTGAGTCATCTACATATCCTTGTTTATTCCATCGGTAAATAGCATCATCCGGTTCTGGTTTATCGGCTGTAAGCATTCGACGTAACTCTTCACGGAAATATGGAGCAAGACCTTCCTTGTGATCTACCTTATGATAATCAAGCACAAGAGGTGTAGCCTGTAATGAATCACGTTCTGCTTTTGTTATCATATCCGCCTTACGCATTTGGTCAAGCACCACATTACGACGATTTCTAGTTCTATCGGGGAAACGCACCGGATTAAAATAGGAAGGATTTTTTGCCATTCCTACCAAAGTAGCCGACTCTTGAATATTCAAATCCTTAGGATCTTTACCAAAATAAACATAAGCAGCAGTTTTTATACCGACAGCATTATTTAAAAAGTCAAATTGATTGAAATACATTTTGATAATTTCATCTTTGGTATAAAAACGTTCCAGTTTCACGGCAATTACCCACTCAATGGGTTTCTGCATGGCACGTTCTATCACTGTTTCCGATTTCGGAGAATATAACAACTTGGCAAGTTGTTGTGTAATAGTACTACCTCCACCGGCATTTTTCTGCATAAAGATTCCACGCTTTATTATAGCTCGAAAAAGACCTCTTGCATCTATACCTGAATGATTTTCAAAACGCACATCTTCGGTTGCAATAAGTGCATTTGTTAAGTGCGGAGATAATTCGTCAAAATCCACATAAACTCGATTACTCTTGTCACGATAATAACGACCAAGTTCAACACCATCATCACTCATAACCACCGAAGCAAATTTATCGGTAGGATTTTTCAGTTCTTCAATAGGTGGCATATAGCCTATTACACCATTGTAAATAAGAGTAAATATCAATGTAGCAATAAGCACAAAAGCCGCAAATAACCACCACATGGATTTTATCACATACGATGAAAATGTTTTTTTCTTTTCCCCTTTCATATCTGTTGATATCGACATTTATTTCATTTGTTTAGAACATTCTTAGCATTATAATGGATATAATATATACCACTTTGCGTACACTCTACACCCAAATTAACTATTAATTCACAAAAATAATAAAAAACCAAACAACTAACTCAACTTTTCCAAATAAAAACCTCCTGCAACTATTTTTCACACAGAAACATGAAATAAAACTTTTCTTTTTACACAGAAAAAATTGTGTAATTGCAGGAAAAATACCTAACTTTGTAAAGTTATGAATTATGTATTAAATAATAGCAGATTTTCGCAGTACACACAAGCCTATTCTAAGCAAATGTGTGATTGTGGAGTATCTCTATTACGTCATAAAAACCAATCTTAACCGAAGTCGCGTTTTGATTGGTTTTATTTTAATTATAAAAAAATTGGACTAAATAAAACATAGCAATTATGAATAATGAGAGTTTGGTTTCTATCTCCGACCTTTCCAAAGAGGAGATTCTCGAACTGCTTGAGACAGCTCGAAAATTTGAAGAGAATCCCAATCGGCGTTTGCTTGAAGGAAAAGTTGTGGCTACATTGTTTTTTGAACCATCAACTCGCACACGCTTGAGTTTTGAGACTGCTGTAAATCGACTTGGTGGACGAGTGATTGGTTTTTCCGATGCAAGTACCACCAGTTCATCGAAAGGAGAAACCATGCACGATACAATAAGAATGGTTGCCAACTATGCCGATGTAATAGTTATGCGTCACCATTTGGAAGGAGCTGCACGCTATGCAAGCGAATTCTCTCCGGTTCCTATTGTCAATGCAGGTGATGGAGCCAATCAACATCCATCACAAACCATGCTCGACCTTTATTCCATTTACAAGACTCAAGGAACACTTGAAAATCTTACCATTACAATGGTAGGTGACTTGAAATATGGACGTACAGTTCACTCATTGCTTATGGCAATGTATCACTTTAAACCTGTATTTAATTTCGTGGCATGCAAAGAACTTCAAATGCCAAACGAATACAAAATATTTTGTGAAGAACATGGCATTGAATATCACGAATCAACCGATTTCTCGGAAGAAATCATTAACCAAAGCGATATTTTATACATGACCCGTGTACAAAGAGAACGTTTTACCGACTTAATGGAATATGAACGAGTAAAAGACTTATACAACCTGCACAACAGCATGCTGGATAACAGTAAGGACAATTTGCGTATTCTACATCCACTTCCTCGTGTAAATGAAATAGCTTATGATGTAGATACCAATCCCAAAGCATATTATTTCCAACAAGCACAAAACGGACTCTATGCTCGCGAAGCTATCCTATGTAAGGTTTTAGGTATTGACGTAAAATAATAACAGGGAGGAATAATCATGAATGATATAAAGAAAAAAGAACTTGCCGTAGCAGCTCTTGAAAATGGAACTGTAATAGATCATATTCCCAGTGATTCTTTGTTTAAAGTGGTTGATTTGTTAGGAATTCAGTCAATCGAAAACAATGTAACAATAGGAAACAATCTTGACAGCAAAAAATATGGTAAAAAGGGTATCATCAAGGTTGCTGATATAACTTTTCCAGAATCCATACTCAATCGCATTGCAATCATTGCACCCAATGCCGTAATAAACATCATTAAGGATTATGGGGTTGTAGAAAAACATCCTGTTTCTCTTCCCGATAATATTTATGGCATAGTAAAATGCAGTAATCCTAAATGTATTACCAACAATGAGCCAATGCGTACTCATTTCCACGTGTTGGATCGTGAAAACATGGTAATAAAGTGCCATTATTGTGAACGTACCGAAACAAAAGACAAAATCACTTTAAAATAAATCCATAAATGAAGCAGAATTGGCGCCCCGGCACAATGATTTACCCTCTACCGGCAATTATGGTGAGTTGCGGAAGTTCTCAAGAAGAGTGGAACGTATTTACAGCTTCATGGGTGGGAACTATATGTTCCGATCCCGCAATGTGTTACGTTTCAATACGTCCGGAAAGACACAGCTACGACATAATTAAGCGTAATATGGAATTTACCCTCAATCTCACCACAGAGGAATTGGCACGTGCTACCGATTGGTGTGGGGTTCGTTCCGGAAGAGATTACAATAAATTTGAGGAAATGAATATCACTCCGTGTAAAGGAGTGAAAGTAAGTGCACCATATATCGAACAAGCTCCCATCTCTATAGAATGTAGAGTTAAAGAAATTATCCGTTTGGGTACACATGACATGTTCATTGCCGATGTGCTTAACGTAATTGCCGACGACCGTTTTATAGATTCTGAAACCGGAGCATTTGACATGAAAAAAGCCAATTTGCTAGTATATGCTCATGGGGGATACTACTCTATGGGGGAACTTATCGGCACATTCGGATGGACAGTAAAGAAAAAGAAATAATATAAACTATAAAAAACATATATCAACATTATTTATGGAGAATGATACTTTAATTTTCGACATTATTGAACGTGAACATCAACGCCAAAAGAAGGGAATCGAACTAATCGCTTCCGAAAACTTTGTCAGCGAACAAGTTATGAAAGCAATGGGTTCTTGCCTTACAAACAAGTATGCAGAAGGTTATCCCGGTCACCGCTATTATGGTGGTTGCGAAGTTGTAGATGAAAGTGAAACAATCGCAATAGAACGTATAAAGAAGCTGTTCGGTGCAGAATGGGCAAACGTACAACCACACTCAGGAGCACAAGCCAATATGGCTGTATTCATGGCATGCATGAATCCGGGCGACACTTTTATGGGACTAAATCTTTCTCATGGCGGTCACCTTTCTCATGGTTCTCCTGTAAATTTCTCTGGTATTGTATTTAACCAAGTAGAATATAACGTAACTCCGGAAACCAATCTTGTAGATTACGATCAAATGGAAAAACTTGCCCATGAAGTTAAGCCAAAACTTATTGTGGGTGGTGCTAGTGCTTATTCTCGTGATTGGGATTATGCTCGCATGCGTAAGATAGCCGACGAAGTAGGCGCAATTCTTCTCATTGATATGGCACATCCTGCTGGACTTATTGCGGCAGGACTTCTAGACAATCCTTTGAAATATGCACACATAGTAACATCAACTACACATAAAACACTTCGCGGTCCTCGCGGTGGTATCATCCTTCTTGGCAAAGATTTTGAAAATCCATGGGGAAAAACCACTCCAAAAGGACAAGTGAAAATGATGTCACAATTACTTGATTCTGCGGTATTCCCGGGAGTACAAGGTGGACCGCTTGAACACGTTATTGCGGCAAAAGCTGTTGCATTCGGAGAAGCTCTTCAACCCTCTTTTGTGGAATATCAAAAACAAGTTAAGAAAAACGCACAAGCTATGGCACAAGCTCTTACCGATAAAGGTTATAAGATTGCTTCAGGCGGAACAGATAACCATTGTATTCTTCTTGACTTACGTACCAAGTTCCCTGAACTAACCGGTAAAGTTGCTGAAAAAGCTCTTGTTGCTGCCGACATCACAGCCAACAAAAACATGGTTCCATTCGATAGCCGTTCTCCATTCCAAACATCAGGTATTCGTTTAGGGACACCGGCAATCACCACTCGTGGTGTAAAAGATGAAAAGATGGGCGAAATTGTAGAACTTATCGACACTGTGCTACATGCACCTGAAGACGAAAAAGTAATTGCAACAGTTCGTGCAAAAGTAAATGCAATGATGAACGAATACCCCATGTTCGCTTACTAATCATCAATTTTGCATATACCATAAAGAGACTGTGTCAAAATCTTGAATTTTGACACAGTCTCTTTATTTTTATATTTACTTTCTCTTATAGCAACTCTGCTTCTTTCACCATCATAAATATTTTATCGGATTATTTCTGTTGAGAGGCTTTTACTTCTTTCAAATAATCTTCCAACCCAAGAACAACTTGTTTTGCTACTTTCTTATGATACTGCTTATCAGCGAGTTTTTCTTCCTCTGGCAAACTACTCATAAACAGCACTTCAAGCAATACATTAGGATATTCGGTAGGTCCATTCAATGAGAAATTGAAGTTTCCTATTAACCCAAAGTTCTTATGCCCCAATTCAACCAAGCGATTTTGCATTTTCGCAGCAAGTTCACGATTAAACACATGTTTATAAGCTGTACAAGACCCCATTTCAACAAGAGGAGAACCTCCCGAATTGTTATGAATAGAAATCATAAGATCTACTCCGGCTTCCTTGAATATTCTTTTTCTTTCACCCATTGATGGTTCTTGATCTCCTTCACGACTCATAACCACTTTTGCTCCTTTTGCTTCAAGTAATGCTTTCACCTCCTGTATCATTGAAAGATTAACATCTTTCTCAAGTAAACCCGAAACGCTTCTTGCTCCGGGATATTTTCCACCGTGACCGGCATCAAGACCTATCACCATACCCTTTATTGTAGGTTCGGGAGCATGATTAACCTTAACTACGAGTCCGGTTCCCTCATATCCAACCGAATACCCCCAACAATATTTTTGTTTCAACTTTATAATAACACGGTAAACATCACTTTCAACTTGACGATAGTTTACATACTCTATCATTTCCGTATCATTAAGTTGAGTCATCCAGTTACTGTTATCCATTGCTCCAAACACATCTACACAAAGACGTGTAGGGTCTAGTTCAACCCATGAATGATACGGTAATCTTTTGGGCAGACTTATATATACGCGGTCATAATCTCCTCTATTACTTACATTCCAACTTCCGGTATTCACTACTTCGGTTGTTTCATCGGTTGCTTCAAGATAGTCTTTATCCATGAAAGCATATCTGGATTGAGACAATTGAACCTTATATAAATCTCCTTTTTCACCCACAACCTTAAATACTATATTCGGATCGACAAAGCCCATTTTGGAACCGCCCAAACGGTCATCTCCATCACCATACTGCAAATAAGCTCCTTCTTTGGACTTGGCATAGAAGTTTCGTTCCCTAAACGTACTTCTTTCTATTTCTTTCAATACATCCTCTCTATTCACCATTCTTTTAGGACGATTCTTTGAGTAGAATACATTTATGTATTTTTCAGCCTGCCCCATTCCGTCATCTACAATAACTTCAATTTGATTGGCTCCTTCTTTCAACATCACTTCGGCTCCAAACGAACCGGTTTTATATACTTTCACAGTTTCACCATTCACCTGTGCACGATTACCGGGATTGGTAACTCCCACTATGTAATGCTTTTGTTGATACACTGTGTCACGTTCTCCACGCGCAATTCTCAAATCTACTTTTGCCTTCATGCTACCACACATTATAACAGCAGCTAATGCAAAGCATGATTTTAAATATCTCATCGTTATTACGTTTTTAGGTTATACTATATAATGCAAATTTAGGTAAAAAAATCTTGTATGTATACAACAGATGATTTTATTCTTTAAATTGATTGAGCTTTTTACTGTTTCCAACCACCCACAGAACATCTCCCACATTGAATATTTCCTGTCCGGTAGGTTTTTTGAATACATTTCCTCTCTGTATAGCTACAAGCAACGATTCATATTCTTCCCTAAGACGAGCCGTTGCACTTGTTTTTCCTATCAGTATTGAATCCTCTCTTATCTCAAAATGAGTAAAATTCATATCATTTTCATTGGTAACATGAGCCACATTAGCAGTTTCTTCGGAATCCTCTACATCAGGGAGTAATGCCTGAATCTGTTCTTCGGTACCTATCACCCCAATCAAATCTCCGGGGAACAATCGCATATCGGCACATGGTATCGAAAATATCTCGGCACCACGTTGAATACTTACCACATTGGCTCCATACTTCTTACGTATTCCACTATTACACAACCGTTCTCCCACAAAAGGACAACTATAGCCCACCGTCATATAAGCAAGATGAAAATCACTTACCAACGTATTACCCTTTCCATTTTTACGCAATTCACGTTCATTCAGATTTCTCACAAACTTACTTTCCATTTTCTTCATACGTCGTCCCACTCGTTTTGAAAGTAAGATAAGGAGTAGTATCACCGCAGCAATCGCACCGGTAACACCTATCGCATGGGAATATATACCTCCTATATAAACTTCTATCAAAACAAAAGCGATAACCATACGCAATATAGTGAGGACTACCAGTGGAACCATATAACGGTTACCTTCTTTTTGCAACTCTTGACGTTCAGCACGTTTTGTACTGGGATAAGTAAGTGCCATGAAAAATGGAGACATTACACCAAGTGACAAAATCATTGCAATAAGTTTACCCCATACTTCTCCTATCATATTTTGCATAAATGGGATAAAGAATTTACCGGAAATCCACATTATTGCAATTATTAATACCGAATATAATAAAATTCGCCATGAATAACGTCCTAAAACTGTTTTCCACACAGTTTTTGTTACATTTTCGGTCACAGCATTGGTATTATACGCATTAAGAGTTCTTGTAAGTTTTGCAGGCAATCGTTTATCAACCCATTCATAACAAGGAATAGCCCATTTTATGAAATACGGAGTAAAAAAAGTTGTAATTACACTCACTGCAACTACAATGGGATATAAACTTCCTTCAAGAACCTTTAACGACATACCCAATGAAGCGATAATAAATGCAAATTCACCTATTTGAGTCAAGCTGAATCCACTCTCCATTGCAATCCTCAATGATTGTCCCGTTGCAAGCATACCGAAAGTTCCAAATATTATCATACCCACAATCACAACCACAGAAAGTAATAATATTATATTCCAATATTCCGATATTATCTCAGGATTTACCATCATACCCACCGAAATAAAGAATACAGCACCGAAAAGGTCTTTTACCGGTTTCATCACTTTCTCTATATGTTCGGCTTCACTTGTTCCTGCCAAGATTGCCCCCATAATGAAAGCACCTAGAGCCATCGAAAAACCGGAATATACCGAGAACACTGCCATAAGCATACATAATCCCACCGAAATAATGAGTAACATTTCATCATTTATGATTCTGCGGAAACGATTAAAGAACGTAGGTAACACATATACACCAATCGTAAAACATATCACCAAAAAGAATACCAATTTACCTATACTGAATAGCATTTCGCTTCCCTCTACGCTATTATTTAATGCCACCGATGATAACAAGACCATCATCACAACAGCAAACAAATCTTCACATATAAGTACCGCAAGAACATGAGGAACAAATCTACGTTGACGCATATTCAAATCGGTAAAAGCTTTTATGATAATAGTTGTCGATGACATGGACAACATTCCTCCCAAAAACAACCGATTAATGAAATTCAAATCAAGAAAGCCTCCAACCATAAAACCGACTCCCATCATTCCGCCAACGATTATCAGCGCAGTAACAGCCGCCGACCCACCAACATTAAGCAATTTCTTGAAACTGAATTCAAGACCTAAACAGAACAATAATACGATTATACCGATTTGAGCCCAAAACTCTATATTGGCTTCGTCGGTAACTGATGGAAAATATTTAAAATGACTGCTGGCAATAAATCCTGCGACAATATAACCAAGTACCATCGGTTGTTTCAACTTTTTGAAAATCAACGTTACAGCCGCACCCAATATCAAAATCAGAGTAAGATCGGCTATCAATCCTTCTATGTTCATTCTTTAAGTTCTAATTATTAATCTCATTAGTAAGTGTTATCGAAAGCGTTTCGTTAAGAGTTCCAAGTTTCAAAAACAAATCGGAGAAATCGGTTCTTGCTCTGGTTAAAACCACGAAATTAGCTATTGTATAATTACTTTCATAATCAAATTTAATATATGTATCATTCACATGTACATTATATTTTTCAAAGGTATCTATATATGCTTGTGAAGAAACAACAATACCTCGCATCTTTACACGCACAATCTTAGAGGACCAAGCAAAATTAGCCTTCTGTTCATACGTTTCAAGTAACGAAAGAACAAACAAAACACAAAATGTAGCTAAAACAGCCAGAACATACATTCCTGCCCCGACAACCATACCGACAGCGGCAGTTACCCATATTCCTGCCGCAGTAGTAAGACCTTTTACCGAACCTTTCATTTGAATAATAGCACCGGCACCCAAAAAACCTATACCCGATACCACTTGTGCGGCAATACGAGTAGGATCCCCCTTTACATCAAAGACTTCTGCCACATAAATGGATAATATCATAGCCAAAGTAGATCCCATAGAAATAAGCGCAAACGTACGTACACCGGCCATCTGCCCTTTACGCTTACGTTCATATCCTATCATACACCCAAGCAACAAACTGACAAACAGCCTGAAAAAAGCTCCGGTTTGTGTTATTTCTACCGTAAATACATCTTTGATTATGTCGTTAATCACGTCCATTTCATTCATTTTATTTTCGTTCTACAAAATTAAATAAATTCATTTTTATAACACAATTTCAAGCCCTTTTTCTCATTCTTAACAACTTCTTTGTTTATAATATCAACAAATATTATTATTTTTGTAACATATATCTTGGAGGAAACAACTATGGACAGCGAAAAGCGACTATACATCATTAGTGGTTGCAACGGTGCAGGCAAAACTACTGCGTCCTACACTCTTCTGCCCGAAGTGTTCCAATGCAAAGAATTTGTCAATGCCGATGAAATTGCAAAAGGTCTATCACCGTTCAATCCTGAGGGTGTTGCCATAGATGCAGGAAAGGTAATGATACAACGCATAACCGATTTATTGGCACGAGAAGAGACATTTGCCATTGAAACCACTCTTGCCTCACGTTCACTAAACAATCTGGTAACTAAAGCACAAGCAAACGGATATTCAGTCAAGCTATTATTCTTTTGGTTGAATAGTACGAAACTTGCAGTGCGCCGTGTGGCACAACGTGTTAAAGAAGGCGGTCACAACATACCGATAAATGTGATAAAACGCCGATACGTTGCAGGTATCAAGAATTTATTCAAGATATACATTCCCCATGTGGATAATTGGCTCATTGCCGACAACAGTGCAGTTCCCCGAACATTGGTTGCCGAAGGTGGAGCCGGATTGAAAACAGTAATTTACGATACACAACGATATAACGAAATTTTACAATATGTGGGAGACTGAAGAATACAGAATAAAGTTACGTAAAGGACTTGCCCTTGCCGAGAGGCGTATGCTTAAACATAAAGCCGTTCTTGATGAACTTGTTATACAAAGCATGCCCGATGGCAAAATCATAGAAACTTCGGCGGCAAAATTGCTTGAAGACCATTACGGATATCACGTAAATAAATAATATAAATTCTACAATGCAAGAAAAGATTATAATACTGGATTTCGGCTCACAGACGACTCAGTTAATCGGTCGACGACTCAGAGAGCTGAACATGTATTGCGAAATTTTACCCTACAACAAATTTCCTCATGGCGATAAGTCTATAATTGGTGTAATTCTTTCCGGAAGCCCTTTCTCTGTATATGACGAAAAGGCATTTAAAATGGATTTAAATAGAATTCGCGGAAAATTTCCCATATTGGGAATATGCTATGGAGCCCAATACATTTCATATACCAATGGAGGAAATGTAGAACCTGCCGGCAGTCGAGAATATGGTCGTGCATTGCTTTCGGCAGTTGACAATAAAAATCCTTTGCTAAAAGGTGTAAACGTCGGAGATCAAGTATGGATGAGCCATGGCGATACTATAACAGCTATTCCTAAAGATTTTTCCGTAATCGCCTCAACCGAAAAGGTACATATTGCAGCCTATCAGTCATATACCGAAAAGATATGGGGAGTACAATTCCATCCTGAAGTATTCCATAGTCAATGCGGGACTCAAATTTTAAAGAATTTTGCAGTTGATATATGTGGCGGTAAGCAAGATTGGAGTGCCGCCTCTTTTATTGAAAGTACAATTACACAACTTAAAGAACAATTAGGTGAAGACAAAGTTGTACTTGGGTTGAGTGGTGGAGTTGATTCTTCGGTAGCAGCAGTCCTGCTTAATAAAGCAATCGGGAAAAATCTCACCTGTATATTTGTCGATCATGGCATGCTACGTAAAAATGAGTTCAAGAAAGTTCTGAATGATTATGAATGTATGGGACTTAATGTTGTGGGGGTTGACGCAAGCAGTAAGTTCTTCAGAGAACTTTCCGGAGTAACCGAGCCCGAAAAGAAGCGAAAAATCATAGGAAAAGGATTTATTGATGTTTTTGATACAGAAGCACATAAGATTAAAGATGTAAAATGGCTTGCACAAGGAACAATATATCCCGATTGTATTGAATCTCTATCAATCACCGGAACTACAATAAAAAGCCACCACAATGTGGGTGGACTTCCTGAAAAAATGAATCTGAAATTGTGCGAACCGCTTAGATTATTATTCAAAGATGAGGTAAGAAAAGTAGGTCATGAGTTGGGTATGCCCGACCACCTTATCAAGCGACATCCGTTTCCCGGTCCGGGACTTGCGGTACGTATTTTAGGAGAAATCACACCGGAAAAAGTTCGTATAATTCAAGAAGCCGACGATATTTTCATTCAAGGACTTCGAGATTGGGGATTATATGACAAAGTGTGGCAGGCAGGAGCCATTTTACTACCGGTACAAAGTGTAGGAGTAATGGGCGATGAACGCACCTATGAGCAAGCTATAGCTTTGCGTGCAGTAACCAGTACCGACGCAATGACTGCGGACTGGGCTCATCTTCCTTATGAATTTCTCGCAAAAATCTCAAACGATATAATTAATAAAGTAAAAGGGGTAAATCGCGTTTGTTATGACATAAGTTCAAAACCTCCGGCAACAATCGAGTGGGAATAAATTTTCTCAAAAACATGACATATACGCAAACCGAGTTTAAACCAAAGTATTAATATATTGTCTATACTACAAAATTCATTATAATAATTAAATATCTAAATTTATGAAAAAGATTCTGCTTTTAATTGCGGTACTCGTTATAGGTATCGGTTCATTGTCGGCACAAAAGGGACAAAAAGCTCTTGGTATTAACCTAAATTACGGTACAGAGATTGAAACTGTCGGTCTTGGAGCTAAATTTCAGTATGGCTTCACCGAAGCTATACGCGGGGAATTGGCTTTCAATCATTTCTTTGAAAAAGACGGTCTGAAAATGTGGGATTTAGGAGCAACTGCTCACTATCTTCTACCTCTAAGTGATAAAACCACATTCTACCCTCTTGCAGGATTATGCTTTACCAAACTTTCAGCCGGTGGAGCTTCAACAAGCGATTGGGGTGCAAATTTAGGTTGTGGTATTGAATATGGTCTTACCGAAGCACTATCAGTTGGTCTTGAAGCAAAATATCAATTTGCAAGCGACTTGGATCAAGCAATTTTCAACTTAGGATTTACCTACAAATTCTAAATTCAATAAAACAACTTCACCCAAAAGCAAGAATCCCCAAAACAGATTCTTGCTTTTGTTATTTTATAATCATACTCTCCTATTTATCCTTTAGGTAAATAAAAAATATACTCTTATTCCATAAAATCCTTATTCTTGATATATAATTACTAATTATTTGTTGTAAATTTGCACATCATTTTCAAAATGATTAAAACATAAACAAATATATTCTCTATGAAACAAGACATGATTGTTATCTTAGACTTGGGTAGTCACGAAAACACTGTGTTGGCACGTGCTATTCGAGCTCTTGGCGTGTATAGTGAAATCTATCCACACGACATAACTGTAGATGAACTTAAAGCGTTATCTAACGTAAAAGGTATCATTATTAACGGTGGTCCCAATAATATTATCGACGGTGTTGAAATCGACGTTAATCCGGAAATCTACAACGCAGGCATTCCCGTTATGGCAGCCGGACACGATAAAGCCCTTTGTGATGTAAAATTATCTCAATTTGAAAACGATGAAGAAGCAATTAAGGCTGCTGTTAAAGATTTCGTATTCAATACATGCAAAGCCGAAGCCAATTGGAACATGACAAACTTCGTAAACGACCAAATTGAGTTGGTACGTCGTCAAGTTGGGGATAAAAAGGTTCTTTTAGCTCTTTCCGGTGGCGTTGATAGTTCTGTTGTGGCAGCACTCCTACTTAAAGCCATAGGAGACAATCTTGTATGCGTACATGTCAACCATGGTCTTATGCGCAAGGGAGAATCAGAAAACGTTATCGAGGTTTTCAAAAATCAATTGAACGCCAATTTGGTGTATGTTGACGCAACCGAACGTTTCCTAGGCAAACTAGAAGGAGTTGCCGATCCTGAGCAAAAACGTAAAATCATCGGTGGAGAATTTATTCGCGTATTTGAAGAAGAAGCACGCAAACTAGATGGCATTGATTTCTTAGGTCAAGGAACAATATACCCTGATATCGTAGAGAGTGGAACAAAAACAGCAAAAATGGTTAAATCACATCATAATGTGGGCGGTCTTCCTGAAGACTTGCAATTTGAACTTGTTGAACCATTAAAGCAACTGTTCAAAGACGAAGTTCGTGCATGCGGTGTAGAACTTGGACTACCTTATGATATGGTATATCGCCAGCCATTCCCGGGACCGGGTCTTGGAGTACGCTGTCTTGGTGCAATCACTCGTGACCGCTTAGAAGCTGTTCGTGAAGCCGACGCAATCTTACGAGAAGAATTTAAGAATGCCGGTCTCGACAAGAAAGTATGGCAATACTTCACTGTTGTACCCGATTTCAAATCGGTAGGAGTTCGTGACAATGCACGTTCTTTCGAATATCCTGTAATAATACGTGCCGTTAATACTGTTGACGCAATGACAGCTACTATCGAACACGTAGATTGGGCTATACTTGACAAAATCACTGCACGCATTCTTAACGAAGTGAAAAACGTTAACCGCGTGTGCTACGACATGTCACCAAAACCAAATGCAACAATCGAGTGGGAATAAAAAAAGCCCTTTTTTAAGCATATTTCAATAACCTCAACCCTCAAAAAGTTGAGGTTATTTAGTTAATCAATTCGGAGTAAATAAAGTGTACACCATTCGTGGTATAACTAAGTAGGTATATTAGTGAAGTCATAACATTAAGAAACGATTTAACTCTTTAATATTATGAAATTTAAAGAAATAGAAAAAATTGCCAACGATATAAGAAAGACAATAAGTAAAAAATACGGATTTAAACAATCCGGTTACATTAATTGGAAAATAAAAGATGGTTATTTCATTTATTTGGACACACTTCATATTATAAAAACCGAATTAAAAATTAAACCTGTATATTTAGATGATTTGTATTGGAAAATCATCTATCCTCATAAAGAAACGAAATTTCCCGATAGTTTAAGAGAAAATGGTTAACTATCGTATTTGAGTGAGAAAATTTGGGAAGAATGGTTTCCAAAAAATCTCAAGACAGACTTTTCATCTGAACAATATGAACAAATTATGACAGATGTCTTCCATAAAGCCGAAACAGAGATTAATTCTTTCTTACAAAAATACCCACAGCCAAATCTTTTTGGACAATATATGATAGACAATAACCGAAGTTCCATATTAAGTAAAGTGTTGGTTTTGATAAATGATAACAAATTTAAAGAGGCATCACAATTAACAAGAATATATATTGAAAAAGAGCCACATGTTCTAAACTCATATCAAATGGAAGATATGACAATAAAAAGCGAATATGAATTCATATTAGAATATTGTTTAAAAAGAATTCAGAAAGAATGACATTGTCTAATTGTTAGATTTTTTCCTACACAACCCTTATTATGCGATTTGCATAATTCGAATCGAATAATTAATTTTACATGAAACTAATCTATATATATTATGGTTAAGCAAAGTTTATTTTCTGGATTATTTGCCAGAGTGTTTTACACACTGTTTATTTGGTTAGGAGATGTTTTCTATTTCAAACAGGAAGTTCCTTTTTACATATACTTAATTCAAGGAGCTGTGTTTACGGTGGCAATGAGTGCTATTTATTATGGCTCAGTAGCAAAAGTATGTGTCTAAGCATATATCTTTGTAAGTCTGAACA
>CAZTFX010000042.1:0-17859 GCA_964613095.1 uncultured Muribaculaceae bacterium
CGTCTTCATTGTGATTAATATCAATAAATCTGCCACCACCTCTAAATGATATAAGCCCAGTCATACGCATTTTTCGGACGAAGTCATCAGGGTATTCAGACACGATAGATTTTAATTTAAACTCCTTGAATTCTCCCATGATTTCGTCTATACAAATGTCTGCAATGACTTCTGGCGTCGGATTATAGCCATATTCATTACGCAATTGTTTTATTCGATTATATAAAGCGATAGCATCATTATCAGGCCAAAACAACAATAAAGGTATTTCTTTATAAGATATGCCACAATCATTAAATTCAGGGTCGGAATTAAGCAAACGAATTACTTTAAGCAATAATATCAATGGAATATTGTCGTTTAATTCTCTAATAAACGGATTGCACCGTTGTTGTTTTGCAAATGCTTGCATAAAAGCTATTTGCTCATTTTTAGGATTTATAATCTGCCTATTGACCGAACCATCATCTCCATATGTTATCGAAACTGTTGAAGCAAGAAAATTTCCTGTTTCTGAAAATTGGATAGGTTCTCCCATATTATAATACACAAAACCTAAAACTTTCATTAATTTGAATTGTGTATCAAATCGACTTTCCCAACCTCTTTCAAAGCCGGCTTCTTTATGCCCTTTTATATCATCATGTAGATTTGGGTTATTACCGTCATATACCGCTTTTGTTTCCTTATCTGTTAAAGCAAATTCACCAAATTCACCATTTCTCGTATTTCCCCATTTTTCTTTTACAGACATGGGAATTCGCTTCACTGGACGATAAAGCCCACACTTGAAGGCTTCTCTTTCAATTTTCTCTACAATTTCTGCAGTTAAAATTTGACCGTCAAATTTCTTTAGTAAGAATATAAAATCTTTATACCTTTCAGGGTTGCGAATAGTTGTTGTATAAAGAAGTGGTTTGTATTCAGCCTTTTTTGCCATATTAATAATTTGTTACTAAAACTTCATTAAATGTTTTTATTGTATTATCGTGGTAACTAATATAGTTACTTCTAATAGAATGTATATTATATTGTTTCGCCCATTCAATAAATATATCATTAGTACGACCTTTGTAATGAGTTACATTAGATATAGCAAATTTAATATTGCGCATTGAGAAATCATCAAGTATATTTAATAAATCTCGTTCTGTTTCATCATCCCAAAGTTTATTGTATTCGCTAAATGTTATAAGATATGGGGGATCCAAATAAACCAAGTCTAATTCAGACAATTCTAACTGTGGTAAAAAAACTCTAAAATCAAGATTGCTCCATTGAGGATTTTTTGTACCAACTTCTTCAAAATACGAATTTAGAGCATTTACTGTGTTTGCGTTAAAATCAACATTCCCAACAGGTAAATTAAAGTCACCTTTAGAATTAAATCTAAGCATTCGATTAAAACCATAGATTAGCAACAAATATAGTCTCAGTATATCACTTCTATCTGACTTGTTATAATCTGATTTTAATTGACTATATTTATCCTTATTGAATTTTGCAAAATATGTTTTTGGAAATCTTTGCTTTAATTCAAGCGGAACAACATCGTATAAGTAAGAGCACGATAAACCATACTTATTTATAATAGACCAAATATTTTCAAAAAAAACGTCAATATTACTAACTTGACGAGTTAGATATTTATGAATTTCTATAACATTTTCATCAATGTCGTTCAAGATATATTCATTTGCTTCTATATTCATAAATACAGAACCACCACCCACAAAAGGTTCAACAAATTTATTAATCCTTTGTGGAAAATGAGTTTTTATTTCTGAGATAAGTTTATGTTTATCTCCTACATAAAACAGAGGCGAACGCTTTGCTTTTTCTTTCATTGTCAACTTTTGTTACAAATAAGAGTTCTTTGTGGTCTGTAAATTCAGTTTTGCCTGTATTAAAAGCATTATATGAATGTTCAAATACTTGTGTATCTCCACATTTGTTAAGAATGTCAATAATTTGTTCTAACTTTATTTTATTTGCTGAAGATTTACTTTTTGATTGGTATGTGTTGTTATATGACACTACAAAATATTTTGCTGTCAAATTCGCAATTAAATCTTCAAAATAGAGTGGTGCTTTACTTGTGCAGAATCCACTCATATTTTCAGGAGCAGGTTTCAGTGCAACTCCGTATAATGCAGGTTTCTCCCATTTGACAAGATTTTCATATAAATGATAAAACCTACAATACTGACGAGAGTTATATGGTGGATCAATATAAGCAACATCACAAGAAATATTCCGCGCAAGAGAATTTGAGTCTTCTCTGAAAATCTTCACATTTGAAAGACTTTGAGCATCAATCATTTTTAACCTAAACGATCTCTCTAGAATCTCCTTCTTAATGTACGCATCAAAATGTCCAACTGTATTTGCATGTTTATCAATGCTATATATAAGAGAGGCTAATAGTATGGCATACTCCTTATTTGTAAGTGTTGGACGCATATCCTCTATATCTTCTCGAATATATCCGATTAATTTTGCAAGTTTGTGCTCAAAGAATTTGCCACCGAAATGCATTGAAAAATAATTCTCAGGTAAAAATTCTACTTCAACAGCATTATATGCAGCAATAATATCCGAAATTTTTTCGATACTCCATTCTCCTTCGCCAAAAAATCCTTGGTAAATGATATTGTTTGAAAACAAAAAATCATTTATAATGACATTATCGAATAATGGTATTGCTTTTTTTGCAACAGAACCTGAACCTGCAAAAATATCGCAAAATGTTCCTGAGCAAGATGTATGTGATTGTATTATTTTCATAATCCAATCAGTTAGACTCGCTTTATTTCCGATATATCTTCTGCTCTCTAATCCAATTTTAGGCTCAATAATTCTTTCAGAGAATACTGTTAGATATTGCGAGCCATACGCAATCTTTTCTTCAGCGACCTTTAGTGTTTCCTTGGTTATCTCAGGATATGGCATAGATTCTATAATACGATCACTTTCTCGCTGTATGATTAGATGTTTCTCATCACATTCATATATTTTCGCAAGAATTTGTATTTGTTCCAATGTCGGCAGTCTTTTCCCATTTTCAATTCTGCTAAGTTGGGCTAAATGTATTCCTGAAGATGCGTGAACTGTTTGGAGAGATATTCCGCGATGTTCTCTAATTTCTTTTAATATTTGACAAACTTCATACATAAACACACGGTTTTAATATTTAATTTTGACAATTTATGGCAAAATTACAAAAAACATTTACCTTACAAAACAAAAAATTATATTTTGTTTAATTACCGAAATCCAACATATCACTTTTTATTCCCCTTCGGGTAAAATGGTTACTTGAGTTCCTATTCTTATATATCGTATCAAGCGCGTTATATCCTCATTCCTCAATCGCACACAACCTTCACTACTACGAGTTCCGACCGATTCAGGAAAGCATGTACCATGAATTCCAATATCTTTATAATCTTTCATTTTCAAACGTAAAAAATATGGTCCGTAAGCACCTTTACGCACTCCATACCCATCTTTAAAATCATGTTTCCACTCACGCGCATCAAGTATTTTATATATCGGGAAAGTACCTTCAGGCGTTTTACAATCTCCTATTGCTGTTTTATTTCCTAAATTTTTACCTATCGAAACAGGAGCTGTAAATATTGTATCATTTTGGGAATTTATAACATGTAGAGTAAAATTCTTCTTAGATACAACAACCCGATTCTGTGCAAATCCCACACAAAATCCCAAAATCAAACACAATATAACATTTAATCTTCTCATTATTATAATTTACCTCAAAAAAACATCCTATATTCAAAATTGAGAATTAATCAGTAAGTTAATGTTTCATCTGCGTGAGAATATTGATAACCTTATTTCGCACATTATTCTTGGCGACATTAGGTTGCATTGCAATTTCAAGAGAAACATCATCGGTTGTAATAGGAAAAATACCCATAAAGCCCATATTTTTTAGACTATCACACATTTCCACTTTACCTCCTAACGCTATCACCGGAATTCCTTTCTTTTTGGCATAAGCAAGAACACCGGCTGCAACTTTTCCCTTAGGTGTTTGACTATCCACTTTACCTTCTCCTGTTATTACTAAATCTGTATTCATCAACAAATCATCAAATTTTATTGCGTCAAGCACCATATCGATACCTTTTTTCAATTCGGCATTCAAAAAAGCATAAAAAGCTCCTCCTAATCCGCCTGCGGCTCCCGAACCCGGCACCGTTCTCACATCCTTCCCATATTTGGTGTTAATAACTTCTGAAAAGGATTTCATTCCATCATCCAATCGTTTCACCATTTGCTCATCAGCACCTTTTTGCAGAGCAAAAACATAAGCCGCCCCTTCTTTACCACAAAACGGAGTGTTAACATCACATGCCACAATAAATTCGATTGAATGAATCACATCCGGAACTCTACTATCATCAATAGCAATTATATTTTCCAAATCTGCACCACAACAAGTCTCAATAACATTTCCTGAGACACCATAAAAAAGAAAGCCTAATGCTTGCAACATTCCGATTCCTCCATCATTGGTCGCACTTCCACCCAATCCAATGAATATTTTAGTGCAACCATGCTTCACTGCGTCAACAATCATCTCCCCTGTACCATAAGTTGATGTAAGTAAGGGATTCATTTCTTCAACGGAAAGTAACGTAATACCACTTGCCGCAGCCATTTCAATTATAGCCATATCACCCACGATACCATATTGAGCTTCTATAATTCGCCCCAAAGGGTCATGGACACATATATTTATCTTCTCTCCTCCTAAGGATTCGACAATAGCATTTACCGTCCCCTCCCCACCATCGGCTACAATCACTTTCAATACTTCACAATCGGGATAAACCTCATGAACACCGGTTTCAACACATTCTGCCACCTCTGCAGATGAAAGAGAACCTTTAAATGAATCGGAAGCTACAACAATTCTTTTCATACTTTATTTTTTCTCATGGGTTAGAAACACAATATAATTACCTTGTGCATAAATTGTAAAAAAATCGCCCTCTGCTTGATTAAGAGTCCCTTGCCACCATGTTGAGAAATCTCTCAATGTATATTGTAGTCCTTCTGCACGCAATTTTTTTGCACCAAAATTGAATATGGAAATTTGTTGACGATAAAAAGATGAAAACACACATGTATCTTCAGCGGGAATGAATGTTCCATAATCAGTCACCATACGCACATCAATCCCCATTGATTTATACGCCAATAGCAACGAAATATTTCCTAGCGTGTGATCTTCTCGCTTACCTGTTGCTCCCAAAATGGCAATACTAGCAAATCCGCGATGTTTCAACTGATTTATGGTTTTAGTCAGATCATTGGTTTCTTGATCATCGATTTTCACAATGATGTCGGCAAATTTCACTCTGTTTTCTTCAGAAATAGAATCACCGTCACCTACAATAAGATTTGGAACACCTCCACGCGATACATATTCGTTGACTGCACCATCGCAGCATGCCACAAACTTAGCCTCTTTCAACAAAGCACAAGGTATCGAATGACTTGGAAAGTCACCATCGGCTATGACTACGACTTGTGGGACGAAATCATGTCCTATTTTTGTTCTTTCATCAATTGTTTCCATTTTATGTATCCAAAGATAGCAATTATTGCATAAACAGCATATAAGACTGCTGTAAAATACAGCCCTTTATATACATATAGTCCTGAACTTACCACATCTACGGCTATCCACGTCAACCACTGTTCGATATACTTATAAGCAAGCATCCACATACCAACTATGCTCAATGCCGTAGTAAAACTGTCAAGACACACCACATCACTATTAGTATAATTAATCAGAATATAAGCTATCCCAAACCATGCCAATAAAAAAACTACTGTCAATGAAATATATTTATATGCAGGCATATGAGTTATAGATAATTCGGAGTCAATCGAAACATCTTCATTATTGCGCTTACATTTCCACATTATCCAGCCATAAACAGCAGCTAGTAAATAATATATGTTTATACCAAAATCGGCATACAAGCCCGCTTCATAATAAACAAAAATATAGATAGCAGGCATAATAATCCCTGCTATCCATAGATATATACTTGCACGATATTCTAGTATCAAATAAATAATACCGACTATTGTGCCTAAAATTTCAAGATAATTCATCTTTCAGTTTAACTGAAATTATTACTCTGCTAATGCTTGCTCAATATCAGCGATAATATCATTTACATTTTCAATACCTACCGATAAACGAATAAGGTCAGGAGCAACTCCTGCTTCACGAAGTTGTTCATCACTCATCTGACGATGTGTGTGACTTGCCGGATGAAGGACACAAGAACGTGCATCTGCCACATGTGTCACAATACAAATCATTTTCAATCTATCCATAAAACGGATAGCATCTTCACGTGTTCCTTTCAAGCCGAATGCAATCACTCCACAAGAACCATCAGGCATATATTTTTTGCCTAATTCATAATATGGGCTATCAGGCAGACCACTATATTTCACCCACGCTACACGTTCATTTTTACTCAAATATTCGGCTACAGCTTGAGCATTTTCACAATGACGTTGCACTCGTAAATGTAAAGTTTCAAGCCCTAAATTAAGCAAAAAGGCATTCATTGGCGATTGAATCGAGCCCAAATCACGCATAAGCTGTGCTGTTGCCTTTGTTATATATGCCATTTTGCCAAAGCGATCTGTGTATGTCAATCCATGATAAGATTCATCCGGAGTACATAGTCCCGGGAATTTATCGGAATATTTATTCCAATCAAAATTACCACTATCTACAATAGCTCCACCAACAGCAGTAGCATGTCCATCCATATATTTGGTTGTGGAATGAGTAACAATATCGGCACCCCATTCAAACGGACGACAATTAATCGGTGTTGCAAAAGTGTTATCAACAATCAAAGGAACACCATTGCGGTGTGCAATACGAGCAAATTTTTCAATATCAAGCACTTCACAGCCGGGATTAGATATTGTTTCTCCAAACAAACATTTTGTATTTGGACGGAAAGTCCTTTCAATTTCTTCTTCACTCCAATTTTGGTCTACAAAAGTAACCTCAATTCCAAGCTTTTTCATTGTAACCCCAAACAAATTATATGTTCCGCCATAAATAGCAGTAGCACATACAAAATGATCTCCGGCTTCACAAATGTTGAATACGGCATAGAAATTGGCAGCTTGCCCCGAAGAAGTAAGCATTCCCGCCACACCTCCTTCAAGTGCAGCTATCTTAGCAGCTACAGCGTCATTAGTGGGGTTCTGTAAACGAGTATAAAAATAGCCACTGTCTTCAAGGTCAAAAAGACGTGCCATTTGTTCACTGTTATCATACTTAAAAGTTGTACTTTGGAATATAGGTAATACACGAGGTTCACCTTTCATGGGTTTCCATCCTTCTTGTACACAAAGGGTTTCAGGTTTGTAATTATTTGCCATTATATATTTTTATTTATTTCTTTTATTTTCAAATGCAAATTTAACTCATAACAAACAAAAAGATGTATTTTTGTACAATTTTTTCCATAACAAACAATGAAAAAACTTAAAAACAGCCCTTCTTGGAAATACCACGTTCTAGCATTAATTACCATTTTTGTATGGGGAACAACTTTTGCTTCTACAAAGGTTTTACTCAAGCATGACCTCACCCCATCGGAAATCATGTGTTATCGTTTTGGTATAGCTTACATCCTTTCATGGTTTTGTTCTCGCAAATTATTTTCCGATAGTCTTATCGATGAATTTTTCTTGATTATAGCAGGAATGGCAGGAGGAACAATCTATTTTTTATCCGAAAACACGGCTTTACAATACTCTATCACTTCCAACGTAGCTCTTATTGTGTGTTGCACCCCAGTCCTCACAGCATTACTTGCAATTTTATTTATCAAAGACGAAAAGCTCACTAAAAAACTAGTAATAGGTTCATTAATAGCATTAATCGGTATGGCTTTTGTTGTTATAAATGGTACCGTATTAAAGTTTAATCCTATAGGAGATTTTCTCGCACTTGTCGCAGCACTATCTTGGGCAATCTATAGTGTGGTTCTACGACGGTTTGATGGACGCTATAGCATGTGGTTTGTTACTCGTAAAATTTTCTTCTATGGATTACTCACTATGTTACCTGTTATTTATATGGATGGCACACCATTACATATCGAGGCTTTCAAAGAGCCTATAGTATCTTTTAATATTTTATTCTTAGGAGTTATAGCATCTATGTTATGTTTTTATTCATGGAATGTTGTTATGGAAAATTTAGGAACGATACGTGCTTCCAATTACTTATATACTCAACCTATCGTATCTCTTATTTGTTCCGTAATAATCCTACACGAACCCCTCACGATTATAGCAATTATCGGTACACTGTTTATCTTATTTGGTATATATGTGGCACAACATGGTTTAACACTAAAAAAATAAGTGAGATAATCAATTCTTGATAACCTCACTTACCTTTTTATATGTTTATGGGATATTATTTAGAATTTTCTATTGCATTTTTAATCTCTGCAAATATATCATTTATTGCACCACATCCATTTATTGAAGCATACAATCCCTCGTTAATATAGTAATCACGAAGAGGTGATGTTTGTTTATGGTACACATCCAATCGTTTCTTTATTGTTTCCACATTATCATCACTACGTCCCGATTCCTTGCCTCGCTTGATAAGGCGTTCCGTAAGCTCTTCATCAGAAACCTCAAGACCGATTACCACATTCAACTGCATATTTCTTTCATCCAATAATGGCTTTAACGCCTTAGCTTGCTCGATAGTGCGAGGAAAGCCGTCAAAAATCACACCATTAGCAATTTTACCAGTATTCTCATCAAGTGTTTTACCTAATACGTTTATAACCAATTCATCCGGAATAAGTTTTCCAACAGAGATAAAACTATCAGCAATTTTACCAAGTTCGGTACCACGATTAATATGATCACGAAGTACTTCACCCGTAGAAATGTGGAATAATCCGTATTCTTCAATAATAAGATCGCTTTGTGTTCCTTTTCCGGAACCAGGACCTCCAAAAATAACTAGATTAATCATAAGTCTTTGAAATATTAATTTGTTCTTATAAATTGTGATTCAAAATCTATACTAATAATCTTTTCACCTCAACGCATAGCAATAGCTATACAAGACCATTATGTTAAAGCAAAATCATTCACTCAACACATAAATATCTTTCAAATTACGAGCCTCTTCATCCACATCAAGTCCATAACCTATTATGAACTTAGATGGAATTTCAAAACCTACGTAATCAGGACGAATACCGGTTGTTAAAGAATCCGGTTTAAACAACAATGTCGCAAATTTTACCATCTTAGGTCCTCTTTCTTGCAAAGAAGCTACTAATTGTTTTGCAGTAATTCCTGTATCTACAATATCTTCAATAATAACAACCGTACGATCAGTTAAATCAGTTTCCAAACCTAAAACTTGACGTACTTTTCCTGTTGTAGACATTCCTTCATAAGATTTATAGCGAATGAAAGCAATCTCACTTCCTGCAATATTACAAGCACGAAACAAATCGGCTGCAAAAACAAATGCACCATTTAGTACACATATAAATAACGGAGCTACATCACCACAATCTCTCTTAATCTCTTGTGCCACGCGTTCTACCTGCTTGGCAATTTCTTCTTTAGTCAAATATGGCTCAAATGTGAGACCTTTTACCGTAATCTTATCAGTTTCCATTAAAGTGAAAAAATTTGGGGCAAAATTACAAAATCAATCCCTTTTACACAATACAAAATCAACGTTATTTAATAAACTTACCCATTTTTTATAAAACATATTTATATCATTTAAACGGTTTTGTGAATTAATGTTTATTTTATATTGAATTAGAGTATAAGCGATGAAAATGATGTATATTTGCATGTTATTGACACGAGTAACTTCGTGTATAAACTTTTATTGCTTTCAGAAATGAAAATTTTTAACACAAAAGGATTACAAAATATATTCAGTCGAACAATAGCAACAAATGAAGATGGCGGATTGGGGCTTATGGAACGAATAGCTTCATCTGTTTCTTGTGAAATAATATCACGTTGGCTGCCTCGCAAACGATTTGTATTATTTGCAGGTCCCGGAAGTAACGGTTGTATTGCTTTAGCCACTGCACGCATGCTTATCGAGCAGGGTTACCGTTTGGAAGTATTCTTATTTAACATTCCTTCCATGCCTATTTCTGCAGAATGTCAGGCTAACCGCGATCGCCTTCTTTCGCTTGAGGGAGTGGACTTCACCGAAGTACAAACCACATTTGAAATGCCATATATTTCGGCTGATGACATCGTGATTGACGGTTTGTTCGGAACAGGACTTACATCACCATTAAAAGGTGGGTTTACTATGCTTGTGCAAGGGATAAATGATTCCAATGCTTTTGTGGTATCAATTGACATGCCATCCGGATTACTTGCCGAATGGAATTTAAACAACGATCGTCGTAATATCATAAAAGCCGATTTAACTTTAGCATTTAAATTCAAACGTTTATCGTTTTTCTTTTCTGAGAATGCCGAATATGTGGGAACATGCAAAATACTTGATATAGACTTTGACACCGAAGCCATTCGTAAAACATCTAGTAATTTTTATCTTGTCGAAGAACCTGACGTACGCCGTCGATTACGTAACCGCAAAGAGTTTTCCAACAAATATGATTATGGCACATTACTTCTTGCTGCCGGCAGCTACGGCATGATGGGAGCCGCAGTACTTTCAACTAAGGCTGCACTACGTTCCGGAGCCGGAATGGTAACCGTACACACACCTCGTTGCGGATTTGCCGTAATGCAGACATCTGTACCCGAAGCTGTAAACAAATATGACAACGATAGTACCGTAATCACCGATGTACGCCTTGAGCATAACTATTCAGCCGTTGCAATAGGTCCCGGAATAGGAACCAAAGATGATACTGTTAACGCAGTCGATTCCCTCATGAAATGTTATAATCATTCATGTATTCTGGATGCCGACGCACTTAATTGTATTGCGTCTCGTCCAAGCATGCTTGAAAGTATTCCTAAAATGTCGGTCATAACACCTCATGCAGCCGAATTTGATCGTCTTTTCGGGAAACAAGTCAATGATGAATCACGTCTGCGTGAAGCTATAAAAATGTCACGCAGATATGGTATCGTTATCGTATTGAAAGGAAGATACACAATGGTAGTACGCCCCGACGAAAAAGTATATATAAACAGCACCGGAAATCCCTCTCTGGCAACACCCGGAAGCGGAGACGTTCTCACCGGACTGATAGGCGGATTTGCCGCACAAGGCTACGAGATGGAACTATCGGCTGCTATGGCGGCATTTATACATGGTGCAGCCGGTGACAGAGCCGAAAAAACTCTTGGAAGCTACTCCGTTACTGCAAGTGACATTATTGATAATATAGGACCTGTCATCAAAGACATAATGTCACGAAATGAAAATAAATAACCTTTTAAGATTGAAATATATGAAACACAATTTCAAAATAATCTTCTTGATGTTGTTTTTAAGTTTATGTGTAACAACCAAAGCTCAAAACACTCAAAAATTATCTGCAGCAAAGCATAATGATTACGGTCTTGTGTATTCTTTGCCTAAAACCCATCTTCGTATTGAAGTAGTAGCCGAACAAACAATTAAAAAAGCCGGTCCATACTATAATTATGCAAAAAAATATTTAGGAACCGAAGATGTAATAATCGAAAACTCTCAATCTTGGACATTGAAAAGTATCAAAGTTACATCTTATGGCATTCCCGAAAAGGGTAACGAATATCTCATGCAATTTAAAGCCGGTACAACCCCATTTTTAATCATAAGTGAAGATGGATTACCTCTAGCCATAAATAGTGATGATGTCGTTATCCCTTATTATGAAGAGCAAGAAAGTGTTCCACTATCAAAAAGTCTTTTAGATGACAATGCTTACGCAACAGCTCTTTCAGGAGAATTGCTTGCCAGCGGTTCTTTAGCAAAACGTGCCGAAAATGCAGCCAGCTCTATTTATAAAATAAGAGAAAGCCGTACAAACTACGCCATAGGAGAAGCCGATCAAATGCCACCGGATGGCGAATCGCTAAAACTTATATTAAATGAGCTTAAAAAACAAGAAGAAGCTCTCATGGCTTTATTCTTAGGTACAACACAAACGGCAACTGCTGTAAAGACATTCAATTACACTCCCGGCGGCAATTCCGAAAATGAGGTCATTTTACGTATCTCCGATTTCAATGGAATTACCGATAAAGAGGATTTGAGTGGAGAACCTGTTTATCTTACATTAAAAATATTAACCAAAGGAGAAATACCACTCGATGAAAAAGGGTTGGAAAAGAAATTGCCTAAAGGTGCCGTTATGTATAAAATTCCAGGTAAAGCACAAGTTTCTTTATCCTACGATGGCAAAGAATGGTATAATGGAATTTTTGATATAGCTCAATTCGGTGTTGATTATGGTTTAAATCCGGCTTTATTCACCGACAAAAAAGCTCCATCATATGTCAAATTTCATCCTTCTACCGGAGGAATAAAGGAAATAGGACCTATGAATGATAGTCAAACCATTCAAGAGTCATCAAAGAAGGGAATTCTTGAAGGAATTTTTGATTAATTACAAAAATTAAAGGAATATGAACCAATCATGTGACGATAAAATGAGAATCGACATTATTACCGTAATGCCAGAAATGCTCATATCTCCATTAAATACTTCCATTCTCAAACGAGCTCAAGACAAAGGGCTTGTTGACATAGTTGTACACGATTTACGCGATTACACTTTAGACAAGCATCGTCGTGTCGATGATTACCCATTCGGAGGAGAAGCCGGCATGGTTATGCAGATAGAGCCGGTTGATAGAGCCATCTCTCATTTGAAATCACAGCGCGAATATGATGAAGTGATTTTCACTTCTCCTGATGGAGATGTCCTAAATCAACCAATGGCAAATGCCTTATCCCTTAAAAAGAATCTTATAATTTTGTGCGGTCATTATAAAGGAATAGATTACCGAATAAGGGAACACCTAATAACAAAAGAAATTTCCATAGGCGATTACGTACTTACAGGAGGAGAACTTCCGGCGGCAGTTATTACCGACGCTATCGTGCGTTTGATACCCGGAGCTATAGGAGATGAGCAATCTGCATTAAGTGATTCTTTTCAAGACAATTTATTAGCTCCACCGGTATATACAAGACCTGCTGAATATAAAGGTTGGAAAGTACCGGAAATCTTGCTATCCGGACATGAAGCCAAGATTTCGGAATGGAAGCATGAAATGTCCGTTAAACGTACAATGGCATTACGCCCCGATTTACTAAAAGATTAATTGGTTTATTTTCATGAGAAAAAGTGAAAAAGATACAGCTAAAGCAAAGAAGAGTTTACTCACGCGATGGATACCTCGCTGGTTAAGCTTTCCTCTGATTATCATTATAGTATTTTTATTTGTAATGATTTTTTACGGAGAGAACAGTTATCTAAAAAGCAAAGAGTACGGCATTAAAATCAACGAATTAAAACAAGAAATTAAAGCTAATCGCGATTCTGCTAAATATTATCAGCAAAAAGCGCAAGAACTATCAACCGATCGCGAGACTCTTGAAAAAATAGCTCGTGAACAATATGGCATGAAAAAAGCCTATGAAGACGTATATATCACCGATATACCTTAATATAAAGAACAAACAAATATGAACAACAAACAAAAAATCGCCAATCTGTTACTAACCATCGGAATGCTTATACTATTGGTAATAGCAGCACTGCCTTTAATAGGCATTATGCAGTCATGGTTTAAATATGTATATGCAATAGGAGCTATCCTCACCCTTATAGCTCGGGTTATGGAACGTTATCAGGGTAAAAACATTACATTACGTCGTCTATATCGCATACAGACGGTTTCAGCTATATGTTATTGCGCTTCAGCGGCAATACTCTTTATCTCCATGAACAATTTTATTTCCGAAAAAGATTGGTTAGCCTTTTTAACAGCCGGAGCCGTAATGCAGATATACTCTTCTTTTCGTATTCAAAATGAAGAACGTAAAGAAGAAACTAAAAAAATAAAAAAAAATTAGCAAATCAAGACTTTTAATCATTTTCAGTCGGCAAAAAACCGTAATAAACACCTTTAAAAGGTAAAAAAACGCCATTACGACAATTTATTCACAATGATTTATTATTTTTGTGGCAGAAAACAGAAAATGAAATTGTAAATTTGTAATTTTAAACTTTAATTGAATTATTTGATTAACAAGATAATGAAACTATTCAGATATCTATTTTTAGCAGCTATCGCATTGACATTCACTTTTAATGCAAATGCACAAGCTAACACAACCAGTCCGTATTCAATGTTCGGATATGGTATTTTGAACGATTACGCAACAAGCTCACAAAGAGCTATGGGTGGCGTAGGTTATGCTATGAACGGAGGTCGCCAAATCAATGTAATGAATCCGGCATCTTATGCTGCAATTGATTCGCTTACATTTTTATGGGACGCAGGTATTGATTTAAGTATCCTACAAGCTAAAGAAGGTGATTTAAAAGCAAACAGTACCGGTGGTGGTATCGACTATTTAACCATGCAATTCCCTATCACAAAAAAAATTGGTGCAAGTATCGGTTTACTTCCATTCTCCTCGGTAGGATATGATTTCAGTGCCGACATTACTAATGGTAGTGAATCAAGAGCAGGCAGCGGTGGTCTGAATCTTCTCTATGCCGGAGCTGCAATTACTCCATTTAAAGGATTATCAGTAGGTTTCAATGTAGGTTATCTTTTTGGAACAAACATATATGATGCTTATGTGTACAGCACCAGTACGACACTATTTGAACGTATCATGAAGATTCATTCTTGGGACTTAAAATTAGGAGTTTTATATACTCACACAATCAATCAAAAGCACAAAGCCGGTATAGGTGTGACATTTACACCCAAGAAATCTCTTCAAGGTAACACATGGGGAGCTTATTACGACATGACAAATGATACTCAAGTGGACACCATAGGATACATGAGCATAAACGGTAAAAACCACACACCATTAAGTCTTGGTCTCGGTTTGAGTTATGAATATGATAAAAAGCTCTATGCCGAAGTCGATTTAACATATCAAAAATGGAAAGATGTGGGTTTTGCCAAAGTTGAAGGATTTGACAACAATGAAGGAAACTTAACTTTCGATAACCGCTGGAAAGTTGCAGCAGGTATTCAATACACACCTCAACAAAGAGGAGGTTTCTTCCGCCGTGTAAATTACCGAGTTGGTGCTTATTATAATCACGATTATGTAAATGTAAGAGGAAACAATGTGCGAGAATATGGACTTACATGTGGTCTTGGTTTACCGGCTCCGGGTAGCAAAACCGTTATCAACTTAGGTTTTGAGTATAAGCACCGTGCGTCTTCTCCGGTAAATTACATTACAGAAAACTATTTCAACATCACTCTTGGTGTAAACTTTAACCAAATGTGGTTCTGGAAGAACAAAATCGATTAATTGTTAAATTATAACGATATGGTTGGTCTGATTGTCACACATGCAGACCAACCTTTTGATATATAAAACGTTTAAATATAATTGTATAAGAGTAGAAACATATTATTTTTAGTTACCCTCATTTTTATCGCATTAAGTTGTAAAGATGAAGTAAAAAGTGTTGTAAAACATTCAACCGATCCGGAAACAACACCCACCGTACTAACAACCGATATCACTACGTTAGTGAGTGACTCAGGTGTAACAAAATATCGTATAACATCGGAAAGATGGGATATATATGACGAAAGTGAAACTCCTAATTGGAAGTTTCCTACAGGTATATACCTTGAACAATTCGACCAAACTCTTAAAACCGTAGCTACATTTGAATGTGACAGTGCAACCTATTTGAAAAATTCCAAATTATGGCATTTTATAGGTAACGTGCGTTCATGGAACACAAAAAAAGAACTCATTCTAACCAATGATCTCTATTGGGATCAAAAAAACAAAAAAGTATATTCTGATTCATTCATTCACATAGAACAACCTGAAAGAGTTTTAGAAGGTTACGGGTTCGTTTCCAACGAACAATTAACAACTTACACCCTAAAACGCCCTATGGGTATTTTCCCTGTGGATGAAGAAAGTCGCAAAACACGTGCGGCAAAAAGAGACAGCCTTGCCGTAAGTGATTCAATAATATAATTAACATTCATGGATACAGCAATATTGACATTATCGGTTATGACCATCGTGTCTATGATATTCTCGGCTTTTTTCTCGGGAATGGAAATAGCGTTTATTTCGTCCAATAGTGTACGTATCAAAATTGATGTCGAAAAAGAAGGAGTCATAAACCGCATCATCAGCCTGTTTTATCGCCACAAAGAGATGTTCATTACCACAATGCTGGTAGGTAATAATATCATGCTGGTAATATATGGTATGGGAATGGCTGGACTTCTTGACCCTTACCTGTATAAACTATTTAATGGAAATGAAGCTGTTGTTCTTATAACTCAAACAATAATATCCACCGGTATTATTTTAATAACAGGAGAATTTTTCCCAAAAACAATTTTTAGAATAAATCCTAACAGCTCATTAAGAAACTTTTCCATTCCATTATATCTCATATACTATATATTATACCCTATCACTTGGTTTTCCACAAAGTTATCAAGTCTGTTAATGAGGCTCTTCAATATCAAGATTGACGAGCAACGTTTTGGAGCAATTACCGTAGGCGAACTTGATGCTTATTTACAAGAAAACATTGATACTCGCGAGGAAGAAAACAAAGAAGTTGAACGTGAAGTTAAAATATTCCAAAATGCACTTGATTTCTCCGACACACACTTACGTGACTGCATGGTTCCACGCAATGAAATAGTTGCCGTAAACATAGATACAGCCAACCGAGAATACCTTAATAATCTTTTCACCCAAAGTGGATTCTCTAAAATTATTGTTTATCATGATGATATTGATAATGTTCTGGGCTATATTCATGTAAGTGAGATGTTTTCTCCCGAAAATAATTGGAAAAAATGTATCAAACCGGTACTTTTTGCGCCAGAAACAATGTTGGCAAATAAAATGATGCAAAATCTCCTTAAGCAAAAGCGAAGTGTTGCTATCGTCGTAGATGAATTTGGAGGAACAGCAGGAATTGTTACGTTAGAAGACCTCGTAGAAGAAATTTTCGGCGAAATCGAAGATGAACATGATCATACTCGTTTTATTGAACGAGAAATCGAACCGGGTATATTTGAATTTTCAGGTCGAATGGAAATAGAAGAAATAAACGAGAAATATCCATTAGAACTACCTGAAAACGATGAATATCAAACCTTGGCGGGATATCTTCTATATCATCTTGAAGTAATCCCAAAGGTGGGAGATACTTTTGAGATTGACAACTTTACTTATAAAATTGAAAAAATGATGGGAGCCAGAATTGACTTGGTTCACATCAATACAAACAACATAAAAAAGAAAAACGAAGAAAAAAATTAGTCTATTGTTGTAAATCCAAAGAAAAGTATTAACTTTGCACTCGCTAAGCCTTAGAAATAGATTTAAGGCAACATTAAAAAATGGTGCGTTAGTTCAGTTGGTTAGAATATCTGCCTGTCACGCAGGGGGTCACGGGTTCGAGTCCCGTACGCACCGCAAAAGCATTGAAGGATTCCTTCAATGCTTTTTGTTTTTGTATTTTATTGTTTTTTGTTGAAAAATGGCTCAGTAGCAAAAGTATGTGTCTAAGCATATATCTTTGTAAGTCTGAA
>CAZTFX010000043.1:0-17777 GCA_964613095.1 uncultured Muribaculaceae bacterium
CCTTCTTTACACAGCACATTTCTTGTACTTCATGTGAATAAACCATAATTGTTTTAATTTTGAATGTTATAGTTTGTTTTTTATCTCTTATTGTTTCTTTTTATGATACATAGTTTGCTTTAGTGTGCATTACATGCCATATTCTGTGTAAAATTACATAAAAAAGCTCACTCTACAATATAGAATGAGCTTTTTTAATAAAATTTTTATACTAACAAACAATTTATTTAACGTCACACTATTTTATAGGGCTATAATAGAGATGTTGAGAGTAAACTATTTATGACGTACGTAATTTTTAGTACCTTGTTGTGTGTTGTTAAGTTGGAGTGAATCGGATGTAAGTGATACGATTCCCCATGTTACAGTGTCTTGTAATTCCGGATCAATTGCGCTTTGTGAAATCATAGTCAAAGTATCACCTTCTTGATCCCATAGTTGATATACCATTGTTGTGACAGTAATAGAATCGGCTGTATTCTTTTTACCGACTGTTTTCTTTTCTTTCTTTACTATCGGTGTTCCTTCCATTGTATAGTCACGATTGAACTTTACTTTTTTGACCGGTTGTGTGGTTTCGGCACTACCTGTTACCGGTACTTCAATCCATTCGCCAATTATTTCTATCAGTGTATCACCAGCCAATGAATCTTCGGCTGCCAATAATTCTTTTGAACTTTTAGAATTTCCACATGAGGCTAAAAGACCCAGTGCGAAAGCAAAAAACATTAACTTTTTCATACGTGTTAACTTTTAGTTTATATTTCGATTAATAACTGCACTAATAACAATGAACATTATGAAAAGGTTTATTTAGATTGACCGAAAATATTTAAAATGCCAAGCGATATTGAAGTCCGTCACGTGGCGGTTCGGGGTTCCTTTGGGTACTGTTATCTATTCTAAGTAGCATGTTAATACTCCATCCTTGTGATTGATTGCGCACGTTTAGTTGGGCAAGACCACGAAAGTCTCCACAATTATGACACATCATTTTTATCACTTCGTTTAAACAGGAAAAATTACGTCCAACAATTGATTTAAGAGTTTTACCTCTTGAAATGAGTGTTGCAAACACATTATCTTCTTTTGTCATTGTTCTTACGTCTGCCATAATATTGTATTTTTAGATTTATAGTGCAAATTTCAATGGTAGGTGTATAAAAAATATACACATGTACAATAAATTGAGTTAAATGAACAAAAGTGACTGTTGTTATGTTTTAACTTTTAATAAAACCTATATATAGAAATATATGAAACGTGTATATGTGTCTTTTCTTTTAATTATGTGCGTGTGTTTTGTACAAGGAAAAGAAGATTTTAATTTGAGTGATATTTTCGGTAATGATTCATGTTTTTCTTGTAAAGCAGAATTATTAATAAATATGTTGAATCAAGAACAGTCGTGGCATGCACAAGTTTTCTCAACATCGGTGGCAGGAGATAGTTTGTGCAATGTAAATTATTGGGTTGAAATGATAGGTAATTCGGATATAAGAAACAGATATATTTATTATGATGGGAATTTTATGTTGCAATTGGGAGATAGAAAGCGTAAATTAAACAGTAAGAAAGATTCTGTATTGTTTAAAGATAGAGTACTTCGTGGTAGAAATATAAAGGGAATACATAAAACAGGAATACATTCATTTCTGATACCACAAATTGCTAAGGAGTTTATTCAGGATTTAATAAGTTGTGGTGATTATAAATTTGAATATGTGGCAGATTCAGTTTATAACGGTAAGCTTGTAGAAATACTTTATATTGATGAAATAGTAGATGATGTTGTTGTTCGTAAAATGCAATTTATTGTTGAAAAGCAAAAAAGATTTCCAATAGAATATAATATTATCACAAGTCCCGGAGCAATGGGACAGATGATAATGGAAATAAAATTTACTGCAGTATCTCAAAAAATTGATGTAAGTAAAATGGAATCGGCTATTAAATCTTTGCTGAACGAATGAAAAATAAAAGTTGAGAAATATAATATGGAATCATTATTAAATAGGTTGAATATGGTAGATGTGAAACGAAACGATTCCATCCTAGAATCATATCAGACATAACAAACAAGCATGCACCAATTGCATAGGCTGCATCTTTTTGGAGTAAGGCACACCATAACATTATGGATATAATAATTGCATATATAGTGACACCATTTCTTATAATTCCTATAGGTGCTTCGGGGGTAATAAATAATATGGCAAATGCACAAACGCACAGAACCAGTATGGTAGTTAGTAAGATGTTTTTTACGGAAGTCATTCCATTTATATAAAAGAAACGGTGAATAAAGAACCAAATAAGGAATATATGAGCCAACGCAAAAGCACACATCTGCCATATAAAATTACCTTGTGCGCCCATTATATCTCCAAAAGCAGAGCATGCAATTGCAATTGTAATTTGCCATGGTGAAACCCACAAGGAAGAAATAAGTAAAGATATAACCGGTATAGCAATTTTATAAGGCATTCCCATATTACTGAAGTATAATATGCATAGTGCCAAATAAATTAAGGAAACCGCAGTGAGTTTTATGTAAGATGATGTTTGTTTTGCCATATATTATATAGTTCTACATGTTATTGGTGCAAAAGTATCAAATAAAATTCGGGTTTCGATAGAATTTTGATTAAATTTACAGAAATATGAAGAAATAAGTTGCAAAACTAAAAACAAATATAAAAGTTGAGATATCTTATTTCTTACTGATTAAATAAAGTCGATTAAAGTAATCATAAGGATAACTTATCAGGAAAAAAGGAACTTATGAAAGATAGTGAGATGTGGTCACGGATTATATAAATCATGATTGTAAAAATCCAGAATCTCAATAATATGGTCATACGCCATGCGTGCCGGACTATCGGGATTTAATTCAATTGCTTGGCAATAAGCATTAAGTGCTTCACGCCAAGCATTCTTTTTGCAATAAGCATTTCCTAAAAGAAAATAAACTTCATCGCAAGGTTGTTGGTTGAGAATAATCGAGTTCAAGTCATTTATGGCTTGTTCTATATGATTATTTTGTATTAATTCTTTAATTTTATCTGTTTCTTTCATACTACAAAGATAATGAATAGAAAGGTATATAAAAAATCAAATCCTCGACTCACGCCGAAGATCCGCTTTCAGTATTAATCTTTTAATACTATTTACATAAACCATAAAACTAAATCTTTAAAACTAATGTTATCTCAACATTTGGTTTTTAGAATAACCTTAAAACTATTACCATGAAAACTTGATACAAAAGTAGTGCTTTTTATGTTATATAACATAAACTAAATTGAAAAAAATGTTTGTAAATAATATTTTTTAACTAAAAAGGTCGAAATTCTAACAATTTCGACCTTTAACCCTATGTTTTGTTGTAATTTTGTTACATTAACTTTATCGTTAAACGATCTATTGCAAAATAAGTAGGAGTGTTTATACCCCATATACCTTTATCGCTTGAATCCATTTGAAAATAAATACCAACAACTTCTCCGAGTTCTTCAAGATTAACATATTCCCATGTATTTATAGGTGTTGATGTTTTACTTGTGTAATCGGCTAAAGAAAATGTAACAGGTCCTGTTTTTGTCCCATTTGCAGTAACACCATATATAAGAAGATGGAAATAATCTCCTGTTGAGAATGTTTTTGAATAATCGGAACCATTTATCATCGTATAGTATGCATAAGATGAATTAGTAACATAAATTGATTGAGGTATAAATACTTGTCCGGTTTTACTATGTGTAATAGAGCAAGACGCAGTATTCAAATCAACATTTTCTCCTTCACTTGAATTCCAGTATGATACTAAATATGGTGTCCCATTTCCGGACAAGCCTCCACCTGTAATAGCCGTATTTTGATGTTCCAACCATGTGAAGGGTGTGGAGTAGTCGGCAATATCATTATTTCTTGATGCTATAAATCCACTCCATGTACCCCAATCGGGCATAGCTTCATGTGAAAAGATAATGTCTTGTGAGATTAATTTTGTTCCAACTGTCATGGCGTTGCTCCATATACCGTTGTCATCATAAGAAATTTGGGTTTGATTAAGGAAAACTGTAATCAAGCTATCATCTTCATCATTTTTATCACATGATGTTAATGTAAATGTAGCGAGTAGAATGTAAATTGAAAAATTTAATAGTTTATTCATCTGTTTATAAATTTATATGTTTAGATTTAATTTCTTCATTAAGAAATACCGAAGCCATTTCATTGAATTTATCTTCATCTTCGGTTGTCAGGTAAGTACACGTTCCGTCTTTTGAACAGACGCTTTCCATTTCCGGATGTCGTTGCATATAATTGCTTAAGCTGTCGGCTACAATGCTTCCCTGTTCAATGATTTTGATGTTAGGTGGCATGTATTGCCTGATTTTATTAATTAAAATCGGGTAATGAGTGCATCCTAATATTACACTATCGATATCTTTACTCTGAGCCAACAATTCATTGATATATTTTTTTACAAAATAATCGGCTCCTTCTCCATTAGCTTCAAGATTTTCAACTAATGGAACCCATAATGGACAACTTTGAGAAAAAACATTGAATGATGGATGTAATTTCTTAATTTCCATGTCGTAAGATTTACTTTGTACAGTACCGCTGGTTCCAAATATACCGATATTACCGGAGTGGGATATATCTCCTATTTTTTCTACAGTTGGGCGAATTACGCCTAGTACGCGCTTATCCGGGTTTATATTAGGTAGGTCGTTTTGTTGAATTGTTCTTAGAGCCTTTGCAGAAGCAGTGTTGCAAGCAAGTATAACTAAATTACATCCATGTTCAAATAGATGTTTTACCGCTTCAAGTGTGAATTTATATACAATATTGAATGAACGTGAACCATAAGGGGCACGAGCATTATCTCCTAAATATAAGTAATCATATTGTGGTAATTTTTTTCGGATGGCGTTGAGGATGGTTAATCCCCCATATCCGGAATCGAATATGCCAATAGGACCTATATTGCTTTTATTGTAGCTCATTTCTTTGAATCTTTTGTACAAAGATAATTGTTTTAAACATAAAATAGAAAACGTATGTGATTATTATTGTAGGATAAGGTATATAAAAATTAAACCTCGACTCATCGTCGGGGTTTGCTTACATAATTAACTTTCTAATACCATTAACTTAAACCTAAAAACTAAAATTTTAAAAACTCTTGTCTCACGACATGATGTTTTTAGAATAACCTTAAAACTATTACCATGAAAACTGATGCAAAGATATAACTTTTTATGTTATAAAACATGTTTTTGTAAAAGAAAAGTGATTCATTTGATTTATTTTAACACTTTTTGTTCCTTGTTTAATATTTGTTCGCTGTCTCAGCTATTTCTTTTGCATTCTGAATCGTAATATGTGCACCTATGGGGAGACATATCACCTCATTAGCAAATTTTTCAGCTTCTATACAATTGTATCCTAAATATTCCTTTGTGTAGCATGGCTGGTTATATACGGTTGAAGGATAAATAATATCAGTTGCTATACCGTTATTTTCCATGAATTTGATGAATTCTTCTCTGGATTTTACTCTTAATGGATATTGATGCCACACTTGATAAGTATTCTCAAATATTTCCGGTTTGGTGATATTTGAATTATTTATATTAATGTTATAAATGTTTACGAGTTCTCTTCTTCGTTTATTTTCAGTTTCAAGATAGGGTAATTTAACTAACAACATAGCTGCCTGAATTTCGTCCATACGACAGTTGTATCCTGTATATACGTTGTGATATCGATAATCGGCACCATAATTAGCTATTGCCCGTATTGTATCGGCTAATTTTTTATGATGTGTGACTACCATACCTGCATCTCCCAAAGCTCCAAGATTTTTTGTGGGATAAAAACTAATTCCGGCTGCATCTCCTAGCCCTCCGGTCTGTTGTGTATTATAAAGTCCGAATGTGGAGGCTTTTGCTCCAATTGCTTGTGCATTATCTTCGATAATTTTCAGATTATACTTTTTTGCAATATCTTTTAGTTTTTCATCCCAACATGGAGTACCATATAGATGAACCGGCATAATGGCAACAGTACGTTGTGTTATGGCTTTCTCTATTAAATTTGTATTTAGATTCAGTGTTTGGGGTGACATGTCAACAAATACGGGTTTTAACCCCTCACTGCTTACGGCCAATGCGGTGGCTATATATGTGTTTGCCGACATAATGATTTCATCTCCGCTATTGAAAGCCCCAAACTCTTTGTATGCTTTTATTATTAATTTTAGGGCGTCTAGACCGTTACTAACTGCAATTGCATATTCTGTTTCGCATAAGGTTGCTATTTCCTTTTCTAAACGTGTAACATACTCGCCGTTTATATATCTGCCTGAAGATATTACATCGCAAGCCGCCTTTTTGAGTTCTTCTTCAAAATGTGCATTTACCGGTTTTAAATCAAGAAAAGGATATTTTATTGCCATTGTTTTCAGTCTTTATTTAGTTTTGATGCCGTAAGTTCAAGAAATTCATTAAAATCGCATACGTAATCTTCGGGATCATAGTCGTGCGAAGATATTGCTAGAACGACCGAACCAGATGAGAAATTATTTAGAGTATTCCAAATGCCGGGTGCTATATATAATCCCATATTGGACCGATTAAGGGTATATGTTATTGTGTCAACTCCATCAGTAATAGTCACACTGAAACTACCGCTAACGGCAATAAGTAGACTTGCACATTCTTTATGAGAATGCCCTCCACGTTCAATACCTCCGGGTACATCATAAATATAGAAAATCCTTTTAATATCAAAAGGCACTTCCTGTAGACTTTCGACTACGGTGAGATTGCCGTTTTCGTGATGATGTTTATTTAATGTAATAATACGGCAATCATTCAGGCTTGATATTGCATGAGAATTATTTGTTTTTTTCATTTTCAACAGTGGTTTTAAACAGTTCAAAATCCTCAATGTAATCATCGGCATTGTATTTTGTAGACGAAAGAATGATAGCAACTGAGTTTGTGGAAAAATTGATTATTTCTCTCCATGTCATAGGAGGAACGTATAATCCGTAATAGGAACGAGCCATGTGATGAATTGTTTCGTTTCCTTGTCCGTCTTTCAAAACGACATCAAAACTTCCAGATAAAGCTACTATAAATTCTTCTTGAGTGCGAAAAGCGTGTCCGGAACGAGTCTTTCCTCCGGGAACATCATAAATCCAATAGGTACGTTCTATCTTGAAAGGTATATGATTAGAACTTTCGATAAATGATAAATTTCCACGAGGATCGCAAATCTTTGGTAATTCGATTATTTCAGCTTTATTTAATGCCATTTTTAGCCAATTGAATTAGATATTTACCATAATCATTCTTTTTCATTGGTTCGGCAAGTACTGTTAATTGCTCTGCCGAAATCCAACCTTTACGGAATGCTATTTCTTCAAGTGCAGCCACTTGAACGCCTTGTCGATTTTGTATCGATTGTATAAAATTGGCTGCGTCGTGCATGGATTCAGGTGTACCTGTGTCGAGCCAAGCAAAACCGCGTCCGAATTTTTTTATTGCTACTTGTTTTTGCTCCAAGTAAATCTGATTAACTGTTGTGATTTCCAGTTCTCCTCTTGCCGAAGGCTTTATGTTTTTTGCGATTTCAACCACACTGTTAGGGTAGAAATATAGTCCGGTAACAGCATAATTAGATTCCGGAATTTCCGGTTTCTCAATTATTTTTTCAGGATTACCGTCTTCGTCGAATGAAACCACTCCGTATCTTTCAGGGTCTTTTACTGCATAGGCAAAGAGTGTCGCAATATTATTGTCGGCATTACTCTTGGCATTTTCAAGCATGCGGGTGAAACTTTGTCCATAGAAAATATTGTCGCCCAATACAAGACATACGGTATCATTATCAATAAATTTTTCGCCGATAAGAAATGCTTGTGCCAATCCTCCGGGGTATGGTTGTTCTTCATATTGGAAGTTTACACCTATTTCTTTCCCTGAGCCTAACAAACGTTTAAACATGGGTAAATCTGTAGGTGTGGATATTATAAGAATATCTTTAATGCCGGCAAGCATTAATACCGAAATAGGGTAGAATACCATCGGTTTGTCATATATTGGTACAAGTTGTTTAGATATACCTTTTGTAATGGGATAAAGGCGTGTCCCGCTACCGCCTGCAAGTACTATTCCTTTCATAGAGTTAGGAGTTAGGAGTTAGGAGTTTATCCCAAGTTTCTTCTCTCATGTTATTAATTTATCTGTTTGAATACATTTCTTCGTAATACTTTTGATAGTCTCCGGACGTGACACTTTCTACCCAATCTTGATTATCAAGATACCAAAGAATTGTTTTTCTTATACCTTCTTTAAAAGTGGTTTCGGGATACCAACCTAATTCGGTTGCTATCTTGGAAGGATCCATTGCGTAACGCATGTCATGACCGGGACGATCTGTTACATATTCAATCAAGTTTTCATTTATATCGTCAAGATTGCATTTCAATAATGCTTGGTATTTAGTGGTTTCTTTCATCGTTTGTGAAATTAGAGATATTACCAATTTTACGATATTTATGTTACTTTCTTCATTGAAACCACCTATGTTGTAAACTTCCCCGATACGTCCTTTATGGAGTACCATATCTATACCTTTTGCATGATCTTCTACATATAACCAGTCTCGAACGTTCTCTCCTTTACCGTATACAGGAAGTTTTTTCCCATCCAAAATATTTTTTATAATAAGAGGAATCAATTTTTCAGGAAAGTGATAAGGACCATAGTTATTGCTACAGCGAGTTATATTCACAGGAAAATCGTATGTGTGAAAATAGGCATTAGCTATTAAATCGGCACTTGTTTTTGATGAAGAATAGGGTGAACGTGGCGATAGTGGTGTATTTTCAGTAAAATATTCATTACCGAAAGTTTTCATATCGGTGCGATTTCCTATAACTTGCTTGATTTCTTCTGTCACTACAAGGGTTTGTGCTTCATCAAAATCTTTATTTAATGAGCCATACACCTCATCGGTCGAAATCTGAAGAAATTTCTTCCCAGGTTTGTATATGTTTTTATTTTTTTCATCTTTTCCTATAAACCATGCCTGACGTGCGCATTCCAACATATTGTGCGTACCTAAAATGTTAGTTTCAAGAAATAATTTAGGATTGGTGATACTGCGGTCAACGTGGCTTTCGGCTGCAAAATTTACAATATAGTCAATATCATTGTCGTCAAGTATTTTAGAAACCAATTCACGGTTACCTATATCACCTTTAATGAAAGTAATATTATCAAGATTTATTTCATCTTTGATAGTGAGAAGATTTCCGGCATAAGTAAGGGCGTCAAGAATGATAATATTTACATCCTTATCATATATTTTTAATAAATATTTCACATAATTGGCACCGATAAATCCGGCACCTCCGGTTATTAAATATGTCATGACTAACGTGTTTTTTTCTATGTTTACAAAGGTAAGAAATATATTTAATTAACGTGGTCAGATGAAGAATATTTTAATATCTGGTATTTATGAAAAAAATAAGCTATCCTTATGCATAGGATAGCTTATTTTCAATTGTTATTGTAACGTTTGATTTTAATCTACGTTCAAGTTTACACGTTTGAATGCAAGAACTTTCAAATCAGCATCAACTGCTTTCAAAGTTTCACGTACAGTCTTCTTGTCTTCTGCTGTAACGTCTTCTTGGTTCAACAAGCAAACTTCTTTCAAGAATTTGCCAAGACGACCCTTAGCGATGTTTTGAATCATTGCTTCAGGAAGGTTAGCTGCTTTTTCTGCAGAAACAGTAGCGATAATTTCTTTAGCTTTCACTACGTCTTCTTCAGTAATCCAGCCTTTAGCCTTGTTACTTTCCATGTGGTCTTCGCTATCTACGTGAGCAGGATTGATACCGGCTTTCTTCAAAGCTGCTTCAACAGCCTTTTGTACTTGTTCTGCCTTAGTTTTTTCGATAGCAACAGCAATTTCTTTTTCCTTAACGTCTTCAGCAACATCACATTCGTCAACTGCAAGAGGATTCATTGCAGCAACTTGCATAGCAACATTCTTGTATACTTGTTCATCAAGACCAGCTTTGTTGAATGCTACAAGTGTTGCAAGTTTGTTACCGAAGTGGTTGTAAGCGATAGTTGCAGGAGCTTCTACATATTCGAATGCACCAAGTTCCATCTTTTCGCCTGTTTTACCAGATTCTTCAACGATAAGGTCTGCAATCTTTTGACCGTTGATTTCAAGGTTTTTAACTTCTTCAGCACTCTTAGCCTTTGCTGCAACTGCTGCTGCAAGGATAGACTTGGTAAGGTTTACAAAACCTTCGTTTTTACCTACGAAGTCAGTTTCGCAATTCAATGCTACTACTGCAGCATAGTCACCTGTTGATTGAGCGATAACGCAACCTTCAGATGCGTTGCGATCTTCACGCTTAGCTGCTATTGCTTGTCCTTTCTTACGAAGGATTTCGATAGCTGCGTCTATATCGTTGTTAGCTTCAGTTAAAGCCTTTTTGCAATCCATCATACCAGCACCTGTCATTTGACGAAGTTTGCTGATGTCTGCCATTGTAACTGCCATAATTCTTAAATGTTATTAGTGGTTATTATTCTGCAGCTTCTTCTGTTGCCGGAGCTTCTGTTTCAGCTGCTTTACGGCGACCTACGCGAGTGCGCTTTGCTTTTGGTGCTGCAACTTCTTCTGCATCTTTGTTGTCTACTTTTTCTACTTTACGTTCTTCTAGACCTTCTGCCATAGCTTCACATACAGTAGCTAGTATTAATTCTATTGACTTAGATGCATCATCATTTGCAGGAATTGCGAAATCTACTGTTGATGGATCGGAATTGGTATCAACGATACCGAAAACCGGAATACCAAGACGATTAGCTTCAGCAACAGCAATGTGTTCTTTCATAACGTCAACAACGAAAAGAGCAGAAGGAAGACGATTCAAATCAGCAATAGAACCAAGGTTCTTTTCTAGTTTTGCGCGTTGACGAGAAATTTGAAGCTTTTCACGTTTTGACAAGTTGTCAAAAGTTCCATCTTTAGTCATCTTGTCGATAGATGCCATCTTTTTAACTGCCTTACGTATTGTAGGGAAGTTAGTAAGCATACCGCCCGGCCAACGTTCGATAACGTAAGGCATGTTTACTGACATTGCCTTATCGGCGATAACTTGCTTAGCTTGTTTTTTAGTTGCAACGAAAAGTACTTTCTTACCAGCCTTTGCAATGTTTTTAAGAGCTGCTGCAGCTTCAGCTAGTTTTGCGCTTGTTTTATATAGGTCAATGATGTGGATACCATTGCGCTCCATGAAAATATAAGGAGCCATTGCAGGATTCCATTTACGTTTTAGGTGTCCGAAGTGACATCCTGCTTCTAATAATTGTTCAAATGTTGGAGTTGCCATTTTGTTTTTTCTTTTTTTGTTTACATTCAACTTAATTCAATCATGCCGTAGCCCTTATGGGGATCGGCACGATTTGGATACTAAACACTAATATTCTGTTTTCAGCAAAATAATAAAAATGATTAACGTTTGCTGAATTGGAATCTCTTACGAGCTTTAGGTTGACCTGGTTTCTTACGTTCAACAGCACGTGGATCACGTGTAACGAATCCTGCTGCACGAAGAGCTGCCTTGTCATCAGCGTTGATTTTTACTAGTGCGCGAGCTATACCTAGACGAAGAGCTTCAGCTTGTCCTTTATAACCGCCACCGCATAGATTTACTTTGATATCATATTTACCAACTACATCAAGAAGAGCTAGAGGTTGCTTAACGATGAATTGAAGAATTGAAGATGGGAAATATGTCTCAAGTGAGCGCTTGTTAATAGTTATCTCGCCTTTACCTTCTGTTACGAATACGCGAGCTATAGCCGCTTTACGGCGTCCTACTGCATTAATTTGTTCCATACTTCAATCTTATTTAAGTTTGTTGATATCGATTACTTTTGGGTTTTGAGCTTCGTGTGGGTGTTCTGAACCATTATACACGTGTACATTCTTGATTAGTTGTGCTCCTAGACGATTTTTAGGAAGCATTCCCTTAAGAACTTTGATGAACAATGGATTGATACCTGCTTTTAGCTTGTACTTTTCTGCTTTCATCTTCAAGATAGCAGGAGTAGCTTCGCGTTGTCCACCGGGATAACCTGTATATGAATAGTATATACGGTTGTTCCATTTGTTTCCTGTTAGAACTACTTTGTCTGCGTTGATGATGATTACATTGTCTCCGCAATCTACATGAGGAGTATAACATGGTTTATATTTACCACGTACGATTTTAGCAACCTTTGCACAAAGGCGACCCAAAACTTGGTCGGTAGCATCAACTACTACCCATTCTTTTTGTGCGTTCTCAGCTTTTACCGAGATTGTTTTGTAACTTAAAGTATCCACTTTTTAAATTCCTGATTAATAGTTAATTAATTGCATTGTAACACAAAATTAAACTCGGCCAAAAGTTACCTTGTGTCCGTAAATGCTTGATAATTTGGATATAATCGGCGTGCAAAAGTACAAAAAATATTTTAATTGACAATGGATTTGTTATTTATTTTTGAAGAAATAATTAAGGTGCATAGAAAATGCACCTTAGTTAATGTGTTTAGGTATGTTTATATAAATTATTCTACTTCGCGTCCCTCTACGATTGCTTCGGTGTCGCGTGCTATAAGGTATTCTTCGTCTGTTGGGATTACGACAACTTTTACTTTTGAATCTTCTGTGCTTATTACGGTTTCGGTTCCGCGAATCTTAGCATTTAATTCTTTGTTTAGCTCGACACCCATGAATCCAAGTGGAGTACATACGTTTTCGCGTACACCTATTTGGTTTTCGCCTACACCGCCTGTGAATACGATAATGTCTACTCCTCCCATTTCGGCTGCGTATGCACCAATGTATTTGATGATGCGTTGTTCGTACATAGCTAGCCCGAGTTGAGCGCGTTCGTTTCCTGCGTTGTCGGCTGCTTCTATTTCACGCATATCCGATGATATTTCGGTAACTCCTGCAATACCACTTTGCTTATTGATGATGTTTTGAAGGTCTTTTGCAGTTAGGTTGTGTTTTTCCATGATGTAAGTTAATGCACCAGGATCAACGTCGCCACAACGTGTACCCATCATAAGACCTTCGGTAGGGGTTAATCCCATAGATGTATCTACGCTCTTGCCGTGGTCGATAGCGGTGATGCTGCCACCGTTACCTACGTGACAAGTGATAATCTTTTGGTCTTCGTATTTAACACCAAGGAATTCGCACACGCGCTTTGATACGTAGCGATGGCTTGTGCCGTGAAAGCCGTAGCGACGCACACCGTCTTCCTTGTAAAATTTATAAGGTAGAGCATACATGTAGGATTTTGCCGGCATAGTCTGGTGGAAAGCAGTGTCGAATACGCCTACTTGAGGCACATCGGGAAGAATGTTTGAAATGGCATCGATACCTGCAATGTTTACAGGATTATGCAGAGGAGCTATGTCGTAACATTCTTTTACTTTTGCAATTACTTCATCGGTTATAAGAACACTCTTGTTGAATTTTTCACCGCCATGAACAACACGGTGACCTACTGCATCAATTTCATTGAAACTCTTGATACAGCCGAACTCTGTGCTAGTGATTGTATCTAGGATGGCTTTGATTGCACCTTGATGGTCGGTAATGTCTAATTCAACGATTTTCTTTGACCCATCGGCAAGTTTAAACTTGATAAAAGCGTCGGGTAAACCTATTTTTTCTACACCACCTTCGGCAAGAACTTCATTAGCTTTGATTTCAATAAGTTTGTATTTTACAGAACTGCTACCGCAGTTAAGAACTAATATATTCATTTTTGTATAATTATTGTGTTATTTATTTTCTGTTTCTTTTTGAGCTATCGCCTGATTACAAGTGATGATAAGGGTTTTGTAAATATCTTCGGGGCTGCAACCGCGAGAAAGATCGTTTACCGGCTTTGCTAAGCCTTGCAAGATAGGACCTACGGCTTCAGCGTTACCAATGCGTTGAACCAATTTATAAGCTATGTTTCCTACTTCAAGATTAGGGAACACAAGAACATTGGCTTTACCTGCAACAGGGCTTCCCGGTGCTTTGCTGAAACCAACTGAAGGAACGATAGCAGCGTCGGCTTGAAGTTCACCGTCTATAACTAAATTTGGATTCATTTCCTTAGCGATTCTAGTAGCTTCAATAACCTTGTCTACCACTTCGTGAGAGGCGCTGCCTTTAGTTGAGAAACTTAACATTGCTACAACCGGATCAAGTTTTGCAACAGCTTTGGCAGTTTGTGCTGTAGATACAGCTATTTGTGCAAGTTCGTTGGCATCTGGAGCTGGAATTACGGCACAATCACCTAAAACAAGAATACCGTTGGTTCCATATGGCGAACCGGCAGGGAGTAACATGACGAACGCACCGGAAACGACGTTGATACCTGGAGCAGTTTTGATTACTTGAAATGCTGCACGAAGTACATTCCCTGTGGTGTTTTGCGCGCCTGCTACTTGTCCGTCGGCTTCACCTGCTTTAATAAGAAGGCAACCTAGATATAACGGATTTTTTGCTGTTTTTCGAGCCGATTCCATGTCGATTCCTTTGGTTTTACGCAATTCATAGAATATTTCGGCATATTTTTCGATTTCTGCATCGTTTGTATTGTCAACAATACGAGCTTTATCGATATGTGTCAAATTTAATTCTGCAGCTTTTGCTAAAACTTCTTCAGGTTTACCGATAAGGATTACATCGGCTACTCCTTCAGCTAATACTTGGTTTGCTGCTTGGAGTGTACGTATTTCTGTGCTCTCCGGTAGAACTATGCGTTGTTTGTTGGCAATAGCTCTTTCTTTAAGTTCTTTAAAAAGGTCTACCATAATGAATGAATTATTTGTTGGCACAAAATTAACAACTTTTCTTGTGCAAACACATAAATAATGCAATTTTTTAATGGAAAATGTTGCTTATATATAAATAATGTGTTAGATTCGCAAATGATAATAATCTATACAATAAGAAAAACGCTATGTCAAAGAATAAGTATATATTGGAATTTAATATGAAAGGAACTCCTGCATCATTACTATGGATGTATGTTGCAACCCCTAATGGACTAAATCAATGGTTTGCTGATGAAGTGGAGCAGGATGGAAAGCATTTTACCTTTTATTGGGGTAAGTATCCTACTGAGGCTGTACAATTGTCGGTACGCATGGGAGAGAGAGTTAAATTTCGTTGGTTGGATGACGATGATAAAAGCTATTTTGAATTTAAAATAACTATTTCTGAATTAACAGGATATACTCAGCTTTCTGTAACGGATTTTGCACATGAGGATGAGGAAGAAGAAGCAAAGGCTTTGTGGGAAAAGCAGATAAAAACCTTAAAACGAAAATTAGGCTGCTAGGGTTCTGTTTTTTGATGAAAAGCTGATTTTACGAGTGGGTATAACAATTCATAGCGTAGTAATTTTGCGTGTTTTTGCTTATGCCGATTAAATTTCTTAATTTTGTAGCTTAATAAAAAGCTGGAATAGATGTTTAAAATTAAGAGGCTATATTTATTTATTCTTCAAACTTTTCTGCCATTGTTTTTCATGACATTTTTTATATGTCTTTTTATCGTATTGATGCAATTTTTGTGGAAATATATTGATGATATGGTGGGGAAAGGTTTGGATATTGCAGTTATTGCTGAGTTATTCTGCTATGCTGCGCTTACGATGGTACCATTGGCTTTACCGTTGTCGATTTTGCTTGCGTCATTGATGGTCTTTGGAAACTTGGGAGAGCATTTTGAACTCACCGCGATGAAGGCTTCGGGTGTGTCATTATTAAAAATAATGAGTCCTCTTATGATTCTAATTGCAATGGTTTCGGTTGGGGCTTTTTTCTTTCAAAACGACGTGCTGCCAAAAGCAAATGTGAAGATGTGGACGTTGCTGTTTTCGATGAGGCAGAAATCACCCGAATTAGAAATTCCGGAAGGTGCTTTTTATGATCAAATACAAGGATATAATTTGTTTGTAAAGTCTAAGAATAAAGGCACTGGAATGCTCTATGATATGATGATTTATGATGTGTCAAAAGGGTATGGCTATGCCAATGTGATTGTTGCCGATTCGGGAAAATTGAGCTTTACAGAAGATAAAAAACATTTGTTTTTGCAACTTCATAGTGGAGAATCATTTGAAGATATGAAAGATGATCGCACGATAGCTAAGAAGGGAAGTGCGTTGTATCGTAGAGAGTCTTTCGGGGTGAAAGAGATATTGATACCGTTTGATGCAACATTTAGTCGAATGGATGATGAAACTATGCGTAATCAATATGTGGGTAAAAATCTTGCAGAATTGCGTCATACGATTGATTCGGTCAATGTAAAGGTGGATTCAATAGGAAATACAATAGCAATGCAGTTTTTAAGAGATCCTATATGTGGTGTTCCTATTCGAAAGCGTATTGTTGAGAATGGTAAATCTAAAGAAGTACCGGTAGAGATTGCTTTAATTGATAAACCATTAGATTTGGATTCACTTTTTGTCGCTTTAGAGGCGGATAAAAGAAAGAAATATCTTGAGGATGCCAAGGGTAGGGCTTCTAGTGTAAAACAGGATTTTGAATATCGTGGTTATGCTTTGGAAGAAAGTAGAATGACTATACGTAGACATCAAATTGAAATGCAAAAGAAATTTACATTGTCGTTTGCTTGCTTGGTCTTCTTTTTTATTGGTGCACCATTGGGAGCAATTATCCGAAAAGGTGGGCTAGGAACTCCTATTGTAATTTCAGTGTTGCTTTTCATTGTGTATTACATATTTGATAATATGGGCTATAAGATGGCTCGTGATGGGCATTGGATCGTGTGGAAAGGTATGTGGTTAAGTTCTGCTGTTCTTTTGCCTTTGGGTATATTTTTTACATATAAGGCGGTAAATGATTCGGCTGTGTTTAATCCGGATGCTTATTTGAATCTATTCCGAAAAATAACCGGAATGCATCAAGTTCGTCATGTGGAAATGAAAGAATTGGTGATGGATGATGTTGTTCCGTCTGTGGCGGTGGAGAGAATAAATGATTTGAGGATAGAATGTGTTGATTTTTTGGAAAATTATGGAAAAAAACAGTCCTATTTGAAATATTGGACGTGTGGATATCCGGAAGATGTAAGAAAACTGCTGACAGAAAAATTGGAAGGTGTTGTTTCTTATTTGGAGAATTCTAAAGAACAGCTTATTATAAATAAGGTGGCGGATTTCCCTGTTTTGCGTGATTTATTGCTTTATCAACCGGTAAAAACTTCAAAAATAGGGGTAATAATAGCATTTATTCTTCCAATTGGATTGATAGGCTATTTGATTGGATTGAGTTGTCAAAAAACATATAAACAAGAAATAAGACAAACGAAAAAAGTGTGTGATGAATTGATGTTGTTGTTGAATAGTTAAAAATAGGGGATTTTGGGTATATGGGCGTATAATTTCAGATTATATGCCCATTTTTTTTGTAATCGGAATAAATTTAGCTTATTTTAATAATTCTTTAAAAGGCTTTATTTTCAGAGATTTAGTTGCTGTCTTAGACTTGAATTAAAAAAGTTTTTTTTAAAAAAGATACAAAGGATTTGTGCAGTTTGAAAAAGAGTATTAATTTTGCACTCGCTTTTGGGGAGGACGCTAGTGTGCGTAGGAATTCTGAAAGCCGGAAGAAAGAGATCATTGAAATAGT
>CAZTFX010000044.1:0-17464 GCA_964613095.1 uncultured Muribaculaceae bacterium
TCATATTGTGCATGAGAGAATAAAGATTGATTTTAAACAAATTTAATAGACACTAATATTAAAAAAACTCCCACATCGGGAGTTTCTTGTTTATACATTATGGTTTTTATTAAGTGCTTTTTCGACAAGAAGGATATGTTTTGTTCATCAGAGAGATGGTGTTAATTTATATAAATTAGCGTTATCCTAAAATTATTTTAGCCCATTTTGGAATAGTATTACTATATACTTTCTCAACAGAACCATTCGATAAACGATATTGTATTTTAGCTTCTTCTCCGTCAATAGAGTTGTCATAAACATACAATCTGTCAACAACAGATGCAATTAACTTGCAGTTTTCGATAGATTTGTAATATCGAGATATGATTTTACTAATAGGCACCTCATGACCTCCTTTCATTACTCTATTTGCAATGCGAGAGGCATTTATAGATGGATGTTTTGTAGAAATAAAAAATAATCTGATAAAAAAACCTGCTTCTTTAGCACGAATGATAAAATCTATTTTATCTTCTGCTGACATTACTGTTTCAAAAACAAAACTCGTTTTTTGTATTAAACATTGTTCTCTCAAATCGGAGCAATAATTAGCTGCTTTTATAATTGATTCTTTTGAGTTCCAATCTCCAAATACATTCTTGGCAATTTCATCAGGATTTATATATAGAGTTCCTTCAGCCCATTCATGATGAAGAAATTTTTGAGTTACAGATGTCTTACCGGAACCATTGGGGCCGGCTATTATGATCATCTCAGGCTTATGTGAAGATTTACTCATAAAATATTATTGATTCGGTCAGCCCATTTTGCTTTTTTCTTAGCAATGTTTTTTTTCATTTCAGAAAAATGCCTTTCACTTGCTTCTTGATTGCCTTTATTTGCTTCTTGAGCAACCTCTTTCATTAGTTGTAGCAACATTTCATCCGATGGCTCATTCCCGGAACCAAAACGAAATGAATTCATTTCTTTTTCCGACATAACAAATTCTTTTTTGCAAATATAAGCGTTTTCAATGATAAATAGTTTAATAATGGAAGTTTTTTTGATAAAGTATAAAAATGTGTAACTTTGTGACTTTAAAAATTTAAAACAGATTATTCCTTAATAAATATATATGGTATCGGTAGATGGACTTACAGTAGAGTTTGGCGGCACAACGCTTTTCCGTGATATTTCTTTTGTGATAAATGAGAAAGACCGTATTGCCCTAATGGGGAAAAATGGAGCCGGCAAATCAACTTTGTTGAAAATTCTTGCCGGAGTGCGCAAACCAACTCGTGGCAGTGTATCGGCTCCAAAAGATACCGTAATAGCATATCTTCCTCAGCACCTTATGACCGAAGATGGTCGTACTGTATTTGAGGAAGCTTCGCAAGCGTTTGCCCACCTTCACCAAATGGAAGCTGAGATAGACGAACTTAATCGTCAACTTACCGAGCGCACCGACTATGAGAGTGATGAATATATGGCTCTTATCGAAGAAGTGGCAAGTAAAAGCGAGAAGTTCTATGCCATTGATATGACTCATTTTGAGGAAGATGTGGAAAAAACATTGTTAGGGTTAGGTTTTGAACGCAGTGATTTCGACCGTCAAACGAGTGAATTCTCAGGCGGTTGGCGAATGCGTATCGAGTTGGCAAAAATGCTTCTTCGCAATCCTGATGTGATATTGCTTGATGAGCCTACCAATCATCTTGATATAGAATCAATAGGTTGGCTTGAGGATTTTTTGATTAATAACGGTAAGGCTGTTGTTGTGATAAGCCATGACCGCAAGTTTGTGGATAATATAACGACTCGTACCATAGAGGTGACGATGGGACGTATATATGATTATAAGGTGAATTACTCACAATATCTACAGCTTCGTGCTGAACGTCGTGCGCAACAGCAAAAGCAATATGAGGAACAGCAGAAGATGATTCAAGAGACCAAAGATTTTATAGAACGTTTCAAGGGAACATATTCCAAGACTTTGCAAGTGCAGAGCCGTGTAAAAATGCTTGAAAAACTTGAAATCATAGAAGTTGATGAGGAAGATACTTCTGCATTACGCTTGAAATTTCCGCCATCTCCACGTTCGGGACAATATCCTGTGATGATGGATGGAGTGGGGAAGGCATTTGATGAAAAACGTATATTCTCCGGTGTTAATCTCGCAATCAATAGAGGTGATAAAGTGGCTTTCGTGGGACGTAACGGCGAAGGTAAGTCCACACTTGTGAAGTGTATTATGAAGGAGTTGGAGCATGAGGGAACTTTGACACTTGGGCATAATGTGCAAATAGGGTATTTTGCACAGAATCAAGCTTCGTTGCTCGATGAAAATCTTACCGTGTTCCAAACTATCGATGATATAGCAAAAGGAGATATACGAAATAAAATAAGGGATTTGCTGGGTGCGTTTATGTTTGGAGGAGAAGCAAGTACAAAAAAAGTGAAAGTTCTTTCAGGGGGAGAACGCACTCGATTAGCTTTGCTAAAACTGTTACTTGACCCGGTGAATCTGCTTATACTAGATGAACCTACCAATCATCTTGACTTGAAAACAAAAGATATATTGAAACAAGCATTACAAGATTTTGACGGAACACTTATTTGTGTGAGTCATGATCGTGATTTTCTTGATGGGTTGGTGTCTAAAGTTTATGAATTTGGTCAAGGACGTGTGCGTGAACACTTGTGTGGCGTTTACGAATTCCTGGAAACAAAGAAAATGGAATCACTTCAAGAACTTGAACGCAAGTAAAGAGAAAACAAGATAAATTCAATGAAAAAAGGGATCTAAAGTCCCTTTTTCCATTATTGTAAGTAAATTATTTACCGATAACGATAGAGACTGCAACTTTATTCATTGACATAGTGTTATTGTAACTTACTCCCCACATTAGTTCTGTACCTTCTTCAAAAGAATGCATGACACAACTTAATTTTTCCATATCTACCATAGTGAGACCATAAGACCGTGAGCAATAAACTGTTAGAATTACATTTTTTGAGCCTTTACAACCGATTTCTCTTATGTCGCGTAGTAGGGTTACTGCAAGATTAGCCATATCTTCAGCTTCCGCCTCAACTATGGTAAGTTCTTTACATGCTAAAAGAGGGGCAATGTCATTTTCATTAATGTTAATGACACGTTCATTGCTTCCTGATGTGATATTCTTGATTCGTTGTTCAATTTCGGTTCTATCTCGTAAAATCATAATCTTGAATATTATTTGGAATATACAATATGTGGAAGATTGCGGAGATTATAGCGTGAAGCCATAATTTCACCGTATGCTCCTGCTGTTCGTAGTGCAAGTAAATCACCTCTTTGGGTAATAGGAAGAGTTTCGTTTTCGCCAAAACAATCGCTCGATTCACAAATAGGACCTACGACGTCATATATTGCCGTTTTTTCTTCGCTTGAAGTGATGTTTTCAATCTTGTGATGTGCTTGATATAGAGCAGGGCGTATCAAATCGGTCATACCGGCATCAGTAATAACATATTGTTTTATTGTACCTTTTTTAACGTATGTTACGCGTGTGATAAGCGAACCGCATTGAGCCACAATTGCACGACCTAGTTCGAAATGTACTTCTTGACTTTCACGAAGTTTTAGTCCATTTTTGAAGATGTCGAAATAGGCTTTAAATTGAGGGATAGGGTTAACATCAGGATTATCGTAATCCACACCAAGACCTCCACCTACGTTGATTATTTTAAGCGAAATTCCCATTCGTTCCACTTCGTCCTGTAATGAATTTACCTTTTCGCAAAGTTGGGCGAATGGTTCAAGTTCTGTAATTTGAGAACCAATATGGAAATGTAGTCCTACTACGTTGATGTTTCTCATTCCGGTAGCAATTTTCAACACTTCCGGAAGTTGCTCCATGTTGATACCAAACTTGTTTTCGCTTAGTCCTGTGGTAATATATTTATGAGTGTGTGCATCTACATTAGGATTTACTCGAAATGCGACATTGGCAATTTTACCTTTTTTCTCAGCTAAATCATTTATAACTTCAAGTTCGGGAATTGATTCTACATTGAAACATAAAATATCGGCATCAAGGGCAAGATTTATTTCACGGTCGGTTTTTCCCACACCGGCAAATACTATTTTTTTGCTGTCGAAACCAGCGTTGAGTGAAGCAGCTACTTCTCCACCACTTACGCAATCTACACCTAGTCCCGAAGACTGAATAGTACGTAAAATTCGATCATTGGCATTAGCTTTAACTGCATAATGTACTTTATATGGCACACCTTTGCAACAAGCATTGATTTCGGCAAGAGTTGATTCCAGCAGTTCTAAATTGTAATAATAAAAAGGAGTTTGTTCTTCTATAAAACGGTTTAATGGGAATTGTGTTGTCATTTTCTTATTTAATTATTAAAAAGGTGTTCGCTTAATAGATTAAGAGCTTTAATTTTATCATCTTTGTGTATTAATACCGAAATATTGTGGTTACTTCCCCCATATGAAATCATTCTCACAGGTACGGTTTGTAATGCATTAAGTACTTTTGCTTCAAAACCGCAATTTTGCCATTTCAGGTCGCCTACTACACAGATGATAACCATGTCATTCTCGACTGTAACATCTCCTAATGTTTCCAGTTCGGAAATTATATGTTCAAGATTTTTTGTATTATCAATAGTTACTGATACTCCTACTTCGGAAGTTGTAATCATATCGATGGCAGTCTTATTGTCTTCAAAAATCTCAAAAATTTTTCTTAAAAATCCGTGAGCCAATAACATTCGGCTTGATTTAATTTTGATGGATGTGATATTATCTTTTGCTGCTACAGCTTTAATTTTATTCGTTTCGGATGAATTGTGAATAAGTGTGCCAAAAGCTTCGGGACACATAGTGTTGAGCAATCTTACAGGAATATTGTGTTCTTGTGCTGGGCGTACACATGTGGGGTGAAGAATTTTTGCTCCAAAATAAGCTAATTCGGCAGCTTCTTCGAATGCAAGCTCTTGTACTGGCGACGTTTTTTCAACAAATCTAGGGTCATTGTTGTGCATACCGTCAATATCGGTCCATATTTGCACTTCTTCGGCGTTAATCATAGCTCCTATAATAGAAGCAGAGTAGTCGCTACCACCACGTTGAAGGTTATCAATAGCGCCTTCTTGATTGCGACATATAAAACCTTGTGTAATATAAATGTCGGCATCGGCATTAGCTTTCAATTGTAAAGAAAGTTGTGCTTTGATGTATTTATAATCCGGTTCTTCTTTCTCATCTATGCGCATGTAGTCTAGTGCAGGCAAAAGAACTGATTTTATCCCTTGCGAAAGAAGGTAGGCGTGCATAATATTGGTAGACATTATTTCACCTTGCGCTAGAATTTCTTTTTCATATCTTTCGGAGAAATTACTCATTGTGTGAAGACGGATAAAGTCAAAACACTCTTGTACCTTTGTTTTTGCGAGGTTTAAATATTCTTCTTTGTCAAAGATTTCTTCAAGTGTACGAGTATATTTTTGTTTTAGTCCTTCAATGATTCCTTGAGCTCCATCGATGTCTTCGTTATGTAATCTTTCGGAAATTTGAACAAGAGAATTGGTTGTTCCCGACATGGCAGAAAGTACGATAATATTCTTTCCGCGTTTCGTGATGAGTTCTGCAACATTTTTTATTCTTTGAGCAGAGCCAACCGAAGTTCCTCCAAATTTCAATACTTTCATAATATCTCCAATATTGTATAAATGAGTTGTTATAATTAACTGTTTATTATAATGTGTTTATCTTCGCAACGTAATATTTTGCCCGGATACTCATCTACTAATTGTAGGTTATGAGTTGCCATGATTACGGCTGTTCCATTTTCGGCAATTTCATGAAGCAACGCAACAATCTGATGTCCCGTATCAGGATCTAGATTTCCAGTAGGTTCATCGGCAAGAACTAACTCCGGCTTATTTAGTAATGCTCGAGCAATAACAATACGTTGTTGTTCTCCTCCGGATAGCTCATGAGGCATTTTGTAGGATTTATTGGACATTCCTACTTGTTGCAATGCGTTTTCTATACGGTTATTTATTTCATTTTTGTCTTTCCATCCGGTTGCTTCTAATACAAATTTTAAATTGTCATATACAGAACGGTCTGTCAGTAGTTGAAAATCTTGAAATACAATACCTATTTTACGCCTAAGATACGGAATGTCTTTCTTTTTTATTGTTGTCAAATCGTAATCGAGTACCATAGCTTCACCTTCAGCTATGGGGATTTCGCTATACATAGATTTCATTAAGCTGCTTTTCCCACTACCAACTCGTCCTATAAGATAGACAAATTCTCCGCTATGGAGTTCGAAAGTTACATTTTTAAGAACAATAAGTTCTTTTCTATGAATTTCGACATTTTTATAATCCGCAATTTTTGTCATAATATTCTTTTTTCTTGTTGTGGCGGTTGTATAAAGCTTCAGCTAAGTCTTCGATACGAAGTCCTTTTTCCGATAGAAGTACAATCAGATGATATAGCATGTCGGCAGCTTCATATATAAGTCTGCCATTGGTGCCATTTGTTGCTTCAATTACAGTCTCAAGAGCTTCTTCTCCTACTTTTTGTGCTATTCGGTTTATTCCGCTTTGGAATAGGGATGTAGTGTAGGAACCCTCCGGCATTTCTTTATGGCGTATATCAATAAAATCTTGCAAAAAAGATAAAAATTGGATACCGTAAGAATTGTCATCATTAAAACATGTTGCAGACCCGGTGTGACACACAGGACCTGTGGGATTTACTTTTATGAGTAATGTATCATGGTCGCAATCTTCTTTAATGGATACGACATTTAAAAAATTACCGCTAGTTTCTCCTTTAGTCCATAGTCTGTTCTTGGTACGACTGAAAAACGTAACGTTATTGGTTTCAAGAGTTTTTTGGTATGCCTCTTGATTCATGAATCCCAACATTAATACATTTTTTGTGCCTGCATCTTGTATAATCGCGGGTATTAAACCACACATTTTGTCAAAATCCAATGCCATAGTTTTATCTTCTTACGTTTATATTGTTTTTGTATAGATACTCTTTGAGTTCTGTTATATTAATTTCATTGAAATGAAAAACGCTTGCCGCAAGAGCTGCGTCAGCCATGCCATGGGTGAATACATCTTTGAAATGTTCCATTTTTCCACAGCCTCCTGAAGCAATAACCGGAATTGATAGAATGTTGTGTAATTCGGCAAGAGCTTCGCATGCAAAACCATTCTTTACGCCATCGTGATCCATACTGGTGAACAGAATTTCTCCGGCTCCACGTTCTTGTGCTTCTTTTGCCCAATCGAAAAGTTTTCTTTCAGTGGGGACACGACCACCTTTTACATAACAAATCCATTCACCATTGTCGTAACGTGCATCAATAGCCACAACACACACTTGACAACCGAAATTACCGGCAATATCACTTATAAGTTGAGGGTTTTTTAATGCAGATGAATTAATGGATACTTTATCGGCTCCGGCGTTTAGTAAATTTCCAACATCTTCAACCGACCCTATACCTCCTCCTACCGTAAATGGAATATTCACATTCTCGGCAACACGTCTCACTACATCAATGAATGTTTTGCGACCTTCAAATGAAGCTGTGATATCAAGATAAACCAATTCATCGGCACCTGCTTTGCTATAAATGTGACCCAATTCAACAGGATCTCCTGCATCACGAAAATTCACGAAGTTTACACCTTTTACGGTTTTTCCGTCTTTTACATCAAGGCAAGGTATGATACGTTTTGCTAACATTTGAGTTTTAAATTTTCAGTTTCTAAATCTTTAAGAGATATACGCCCTTCGTATATAGCTTTACCGGCAATTACAGCCGGTACGTTTATTTCTTCAAGTTGGCGTACATCATCAAGACCTGATACACCACCACTGGCAATAAGGTGGATTCCCGTGCATTTAGCTAATAATTCGGTGTAAAGCTCTATGGCTGTTCCTTGAAGCATACCGTCACGACTTATTTCAGTACTTATTACCTGTGTGATACCTTTCTTAAGATAGTTATTAATGAAAGGTATGATTGATATGTCACTATTATTAAGCCAACCGTTTGTTGCTATTTTGTTTTCTTTGACATCTGCTCCTAAAATTATTTTATCTGCTCCATATTTTGAAATCCATGAAGTGAAAATATCAGGATTCTTAACTGCAATACTTCCTCCGATAATCATTGAAGCACCGCTATCAAAGGCGATGTGTGCATCTTCGTCGGTTTTTATTCCACCTCCAAAATCTATAATCAGATTAGTTCCTATTGCGATAGATTCAAGTGTTTTGTAGTTTACTATGTGACTTGATTTTGCTCCATCTAGATCTACCAAATGAAGTCTACGGCAACCAACTGCTTCAAAAGACTTGGCTACATCCAATGGTGATTCGTTATATACTGTTTTTTGTTCGTAATCACCTTTTGACAATCTGACACATTTACCTTCAATAATATCTATTGCCGGAATTATTTCAATCATAACGCAATGAAATTTTGTAAAATTATTTCACCTATATCGCCACTTTTTTCAGGGTGAAACTGTGTGGCGTAGAAGTTGTCTTTTTGTAGTGCTGCACTGAATGGAACAATATAGTTACATGTTGAAATGGTATGTTCACATTTTGGAGCATAATAACTATGTACAAAGTATACATATTTCCCATCAACATTTTTGAGAAGAGGATTGTTACTTGCACTAATAGTATTCCATCCCATATGTGGTATCTTTAATTTATTGTCTCCTGTATTTTCAAATTTCTTTACGTCAGTGCCAAAGATTCCCATGCAATCAACGTTTCCTTCTTCGGAATGACGACACATGAGTTGTAAACCGATACATATTCCCAAAACAGGTTGTTTGAGATTTATTATAAGTTGATCCATACCTTTTTCTCGTAAATATGCCATTGCTGAAGATGCTTCCCCAACTCCGGGGAAAATTACTTTATCGGCATTTCGTATTGTATCAAAATCATCGGTGACAACAACCTCTATACCTATGCGTTTAAGAGCATATAGTACGGAGAATATATTTCCTGCGTTATATTTTATTATTGCAACGTTCAATTTTAGTTTAATTTTATTGTTTATTTGTTTGCAAAGATAAACAATAAGGGTGGTATTGCAAACAAAATGACTTTAAATACGCTGTTTTGCTGTGAAAATACAATTACTATGCAAAAAGATTACAACTTTATCGTAATTTTAGACGTTTTAATGTGGCAAGTTGTTCTCCATCTCCATTTAGTAATGCAATCTCCTCGTTATTCAGTTTCTTGCAGAATTGAGTTTCTTCAAGAGCAACTAATAATGCTGTTTCGATATGTATATCCGGACACATCATACGTGTTGATACCAATTCTTGAAATTCTACACCCCAATCTTTTAAAGGGTCGATGAATAATGTACCATTTATAATATTACAACCACTACTACCATGTATTTTCATTTCCTGAACATCAATAACTATACGTACATTTTTAGCTGTTACGCTTTCGTTGTTAATGGAGCTCACAGTCCAAGCCCCATTTAGGAAATTAATATCATGATTCTTTAAATACATGATATTATGTCCTTTTGAATTCATGAATGTAAGATATCGAATGCCATTTTCGGTAGTGATTTTATATGATGCTATATCGTTAATGGCTTTCATAATAGTACGTTCTGGTGTGGCATTATGACACACCATCATAGTGGTAATTATATTATCAAGCGATAATTTATTTCCTCCATGGGAATGTATTCTACCATTTATAGTATTACAACCGTTGTTCCCATAAAACAAACTATCTTTTAAATTAAAGAAAAGGCAAGCTCGTTCACGAGTATTAATTTCTTTATTGCGTATGCTCATGATTGTCCATTCTCCATCAAGATCTCTTGATATACTTGAAGAATGTGATATGGTAATGGTTTTATCTTTGGTGTTATTGCTTGCAAATAGACCAACACCGGAAGACAATAATATGCAAATTAAAAATGTTTGTATTTTTTTCATTTTTTTGAAATTATTCTTGGATTAGTAAATCTCGGTAAAGTTACTAAAAAAATATCGAAAGGATAGATTTAAGTCTTGAACTATACACTTTTTTTGGTACTTTTGTGCAATTTTGTAAAATCTTTAAAATAATAATTACTAAAATGAAGAAGGTAGTAGCACTATTAAGTGCATTATTTATGATCGTGAGTAATATGTCGGCGAAGGATATGATATATCATGACGCTAGGAAATTTCCTCTATATGGAACGGCTGTAAAGAACGACAGCCTTGATTTTACTCGTCTGCCGGACTCTTTGTGTTCTAAGGTACGCAAGGAACTTTATGACTTGGGTACTAATACTGCCGGCTTGTTTATCCGTTTTTCTTCTGATGCAAAGAAAATGAAAGTAAAATGGAAAACCAGAACAGGATTGGAATTTAATCACATGGCACCATCGGGAATTAGCGGATTTGATATTTACACATTAGTAAATGGTAAGTGGGAGTTCGTTTGTCCGGCTCGTCCTATTGTGAATAAAATAAACCACAAAGCTACTGTATTTTCAGCAATGAAACCGGGTATGCGTGAATATATGATGTTTTTCCCATTATATAACGGTGTGGATAGTGTTTATGTGGGTGTTGATTCTGCAGCAGTTATACAAAATCCTAACGTAGATTTACCAAAGCGAGAGAAACCTATAGTTGTTTATGGTACAAGTATTACTCAAGGGGCTTGTGCTTCTCGTCCGGGAATGTGTTATACAAGTATGCTCGTGCGTGATTTAAATCGTGAAGTGTATAATTTGGGCTTTAGTGGAAATGGTCGTCTTGATTTAGAAGTTGCTGAAGTGATGGCATCAATTGACGCAGGATTATATGTACTTGATTGTTTACCTAACAATAAAGTGGAAGCATTAAAGGCTAATATTGATCCGTTTTTCCAACTTTTGAGAAACAAGCGTCCTGATGTGCCTATCTTGTTTGTAGAGTCACCAATGTTTCCGGGATATATGTTTGATATGACCGAAGAAGATACAATAAATGAAAAAAATGCAGCATTGCGTGAATATTATGAAAAATTGAAGAAACAAGGAGTCCAAAATATATATTATTTTGAAGCAAAGGATATTCTTACCGAAGATCGTCAAGGAACAATTGATGGATATCATTTCACCGATTTAGGTTTCTATAGATTCGAGAAAAATATACTTCCTGTAATAGAAGCTCTCATAAAGTAGGGGATATGTGAAAAATGGATTGGTTTCCCAATCCATTTTTTTATTGTTATTTTGATGAAGAAAATTAAATTTCCCAAATACCGTTTTTACCAAAAATAGCATTTAACCATGACTCCATTTTGCATGTACGTACAGCTAGATCAAGAATTGTGAAACGACGACGTATGTGTTGAGCTCTGATGAAAGACTCTCGTAAACGTTTGCGGCTGATTCCTATTTGTTCCGGTTCAGTGGGAGCTCCTACCGTCTCTAATCGTCGTTTAACTTCTTTATATGGTATAAGTTGTGCTTCTATATCTTTTTTGATTATATGCCATTGATTTTTTAATAGTTCAAGTTGTGCTGCTAATGCTTGTCGGTTTATGTATTTGGCACGAGTTTCGGTTACACCTATTGTGGGAAAATCTGTATTTGCAAACATTCTTAAAGCTCGTTCATCGGCAACAGCTTGTTCATCCCATTTGGCACAACAGTTATTGATGTCGAGTGTGGAAAAATCAGTTTTGAGTGCTTCTTCATATAGAGCAGTAACTGCGAGCATTCCAATACTAACTTGAAATCCATGAGATATATGTTCACCATTATTAGTGTGGTGCTCCATGTTCCATAAATGACTGAACTGATGCTCTGCTCCAGATGCCGGGCGACTTGATTTAGCCCATTGCATGGCAAAACCTCCAAGCATAAGACCTTCTGTGAGAGCTGTGATTGCTTCCGTTTTTCCACAAGCAGCACCTTCTGGGTCGGATAATGCAGCATGCAGTCCATCTTGTACTATACTCCAAGCAGTAGGCTCTATTTTTTCCACTTCGAGGTGATGTGACAGAATCCAATCGGCACCTGCTGTAACTTTAGCAAATAAGTCGGCATAGCCTGATGCTGTCATGTTTCGTGGTGCTCGGCTGATTATATCAATATCAGCAATCATGGCTTGTGGGGCGGGGCAGCTGAAAGTCTGTTTTGCTCCGTTTGCTGTAATGGATGCTCCGAATGCAGTGTAACCATCCATTGAAGCAGCGGTGGCTACACACATATATCTTCTGCCCGTTAAGTGTGATGATAGTTTTGTTAAGTCGTTGATGGTACCCGAACCAACCGCTACCGGAACTGCACCGTTGGTCTTCAAAAAATCGGTCAGTTTATTGACGTATGAATATTCTGCATATAAATTGGGGGATGTAAAGATATAGCCGGGAAGTGTCTTGATATTATCCGTGTTAAGAATATCTTCGACAAGTTTTCCTGCTATTTGATATGTGGTACTATCGGCTATAATAACAGCTTGTTTATTAGGAAACTGTTCTTTAAAAATTCGTGCAGTTTCATTAATTACTCCATTCCCGATTACTAGAGCTTGGGTTTCATCTGCTGCTTGAAGCGCTTTTTCTATTCCGGTCATAAACAATACATCATAAAACATTAATAACAACTTTGATATACTGTCCACACTTCTGTGGGAATATCCGACTCAATGATATCAGGTTTAACCGCGATTTCTTCTTTATATTTTGAGGCTCGTTCTTCTGGTGTTCCTAAACGGTCCCAAGTAGGAGCAAGACTTGTCATGCATCTCACTCCTTTTTTGTGTAATTCGGTTACAATCCAACCATTCTTTTCGTTGATACTATGACCAACGTAAGCAATCATATTTTCCCAAGGTACTCCGCATATGCATAAATCATCAAATTCCTTTTTATTTCTTGCGAAAGCCGATAACATTATGTCAGGAAAACGGTCATAATAATAACGAGCTTGTGCGCCGGTGTGTACGGTGAGCATAACATGTTTTTCTGCATGGTGTTTTTTGATGATATCAACAATCATATGCATAGGTACATCTTTTTTGTCTAAATTGATGATTGTTTTACCCCGGCTCCACTCAATCATTTCGTCAAGCGTGGGAATTCTGCTACTGGTTATGTTTCCATTGTGATCTTTTAGGCGTAATTTTTTTAGTTCAGCCCATGTATAATCACTCACTTTCCCTGAACCGTTTGTTGTGCGTTCCAATGTAGCGTCATGCATAAGTACTATTACACTATCTTTTGTTAGTCTTGGGTCTATTTCAAATATAGCAGGCATTTGTATAAGTACATTTTCTAATCCTTCAATACTGTTTTCAGAAAAACCGTTAACACGTCCGCCACGGTGTCCACTCATTATGATAGTTCCATCTCCTGTATACTTGAAAAAATCTTTTAATTCAACCGATGATTTGAAACTTATCGTGTGAAGTCGTTTTTCTTGTGCTTGTGTAATGAAACAATGTAAAATAAATGATATGATAATACATGTTTTGAATCTAAATATATTCATAGTTATAAAAGTATAAAGTGATTGAATTTAGATGTAAAAATATAATGTGAATGTAGAAAAACAGGCTATTTTTTAGTGTTTAACACAAAATTAACTGATTTTCTCTCCTAATTCAATAACTTTGCGGAAAATATAATAAGTAGATGAAATTGAACAGAAGAATATATATATGGTGTAATATATTATTGTTGATTCTTGCAGTAAGTCGTACTGAAACAATAAAAGCACAAATTAATACCGAACATGTGATGAATATAGGACGTAATGCTATGTATTTTGAGGATTATGTACTATCTATTCAATATTTCAATCAGGTGATAAGTATGAAACCTTATCTTGCCGATCCTTATTATTATAGGGCAATAGCAAAGTACAGTCTTGGGGATTACAAAGGAGCTGAGGAAGACTGTTCGTTAGCAATAGAACGTAATCCGTTTATTATAGACGCTTATCAGGTACGTGGAGTGGCACGACAAAATATGCGTAAATATAAAGATGCTATTGCCGATTATGAAATGGGGCTTAAACAATTGCCTGAACATAAGTATTTTTTGATTAATAAGGCTGTGTGTGAGGTGGCTGTGAAACAATATGATAATGCTGCAAGAACATATGATAAATTATTGAAACTTTATCCTAAATTTGAAAATGCATATATAGGTAGAGCTGAATTGTATTTGACTCAGAAAGATACGGTAAAAGCTCTTGAAAATATAAATAAAGGTATTGAACTGAATAAGAATGAGCCAAATGCGTATGTTATGCGTTCTGAAATAAAAATGCGTTCTTTGAATGATGTGAAAGGTGCATTGTCTGATATGGATGAGGCAATCAAACTTGAACCTCATTATTCAGGATATTTTATAAATAGAGCTTTCATGAAGTATAGGTTAGATGATTATTTTGGGGCTATGTCCGATTATGATTATGCTTTAAGCCTTGATCCTACGAATGTTACGGCTTATTATAATAGAGGATTGTTAAAAATGGAAGTAAATGAGAATAATAAGGCAATTGATGACTTTTCTTATGTATTGAAAAGTGAGCCGAATCACGTTATGGCTCGTTATAACCGCGCTTCGTTGTATTATAAGACCGGACAATATAAAAAAGCTATTGTCGATTATGATGAGTTATTGAAGACGTATCCTAATTTTCAAATGGCTTTATATTCTCGTAGTGAATGTAAACGATTATCGGGGGATATCGTTGGGGGTGAACGAGATTATAATCGTTCTCGTGAACTATATAAGAAAAACAAAAATGCAGGTGATCCTGATATGTTGGCTAAGAAAGATGATAAAAATGAAGAAAACACCGAGACTACTACCGGTGGAGCAGAGTTTGAATCGGAAGCGGCTGTGAAAAATAAGTTTAATACACTGCTCACTGTAGAGAATGACAATAGTGTTAAACCTGAATATGATAATAAAACGCGAGGACGTGTACAGAATCGGAATATGAAGATTGACAACGAACCGATGTTTGTTTTATCATTTTATACAAGTGGTAACGATATTAAAGAAAATTCTTATTATATGAAGGAGGTTGATGAAGCAAATACTTCACGTTTGTTACAATTTGTATTACAACTCACTAATCGTGTACCTCGATTATATGAAGACCAAATACAGAAACATTTTAATTCCATTGAATATTATAATGGAATGCTTGTAACCTCTAAGCCTCGTGCAATTGATTATTTGGGTAGAGCTTTGGATTTTATGATGGTAAAAAATCCTGATTCAGCTATTGACGATTTAAATAAAGCTATTGCTATGCGAGAAAATTTCACTCTTGCTTATTTTGTGCGTGCAAGCGCAAAATTTTTGCAAATTGAACTAAGTGAAGTTTCTGGTGCAACTTCTGAATCTCCAACCAATAAAATGAAAACCGAACAAGACGCTATGTTACTACAGCGTAAAAATGCTAGGGCATATACCGAAATAATATCCGATCTTGACAAGGTATTGGAATATTCTCCTAAAAATGTATATGCACACTATAATAAGGGGTGTGTGTATGCAAAAAACAATAACCTTACGTCTGCAATAAGTTGTTTTTCATTAGCAATTAACGAAAAACCTGATTTTGGCGAGGCATACTATAATCGTGGTCTTGCTTATCTTCAATTAGGGAATAAAGAAAAAGGTATAAGTGATTTGAGTAAAGCAGGTGAACTCGGAATCCTCCCATCTTACAGTGTACTTAAACGCATGAACTAAATATAAATTTAAATTTTTCTTAAAAATAAAACATATTTAAAGCTTTCAGTATTAATAATTTTTTACTGTACTTGAGACGTACAATATCTGTATAATTATTTACCCTCAAAACTTTTTATTAAATATTTTCGAGAATAAAGCTCTCACGATAATATTTTTTCATTATCTTTGTGTGTAGATACAGCAGTCAAAGCGTTGATTGCGGTGTCTTTACATATTAACGAAAGGTGTTATTGAAATTTTATCTTCTATATTCAAACTTGGTCGTTTAGAAATAGCACGAAGATGAGATTGGCAATAGCACCTGCGTCGGTTGCTTATATCTATGCCACCATTGTGTGGTATCATATAGCAATATCGATGTGGGAGCTATTGTTTTATCTGTGCTATAGGTAGACCAAGACCTGAATATAAGATAAGACAAAGATACAATCTCCACACCTTTTTTATGTCCGTTTGCGAGATGAGCATAATAGCAAAAACTGAATATTAAGCGTTTCATTGGGAGATGAGAAACACAAAAACTATTTTATTATGGATTTTTCATTTAAGTTGTATGAATCAAAACCTATTGGGTATTTAAAACCAAAAGATTTAAATTTCTTTTATTACGATGTAGCTGAATGGAGTGAAATCAACCAATTAATTGAAATGGGGAATGATGAATTAAAAGAATTAGCTCTAAAATTAAATATTAAACTAATTCCAATAACTGATAATAGTGAAATACAGTCTATTCAATTAGGTGAAATAATATTTAAAGTATACTCAAACGAAACATATCAGACAGCCCTATTTAGACATTTACGAAACAGCTTCTCTCACTTTAGAATTACATATAGAGATACAAACAATTTCTATATGGAAGATTATAACGGAAATGATTATACAATGCTAGGACTTGTAGAATGCGATAATTTGCATAATTTGATATTTCAAATAAGAGATTTTCATGAAGAACATGTTGTCGATTAGAACTATTAATTTTAAACAAACTAAATAATTAATCATTTATGAAAACAACAATTTTAAGAAAACTGATGTTGATAGCGGTGCTATTGACCGGTTCACACGCATTTGCTCACGACTTTGAAGTCAATGGTATTTATTACAATATCATATCTCAAAATGATAAGACACTAGAGGTTACTTATCGTGGTAGCTCTTCATCTGAGTTTAATGAATATACAGGTGATATTGTTATCCCAGAAACTATTTCCTATGATAATAATACTTATTCAGTTACAAGTATTGGAATGGAAGCTTTCGCAAATTGTAGCGGTCTAACTTCTGCTATTATTCATAGAAATGTAACTAAAATTAATACTGGAGCCTTCTTGAAATGTAGCGGACTAATCTCAATAACTATATCTGATAATGTTACTTTTATAGGAGAATGTGCTTTTTATAAATGTACTGGTTTGATTTCTGTAACTATACCTAAAAGTGTAACTGAAATTGACTATGAGGCTTTCTTTGGCTGTAGTGGATTAACTGAAGTTATCTGCAAAAGTGTAACACCAGCAACTACTTATGGTGGTACATTTTCAAACGTACCAAGAACAGCAACACTTTATGTACCTATAGGCTGTAAAGAAGCATACGCAAGTGCAACTGGTTGGAATCATTTTAGGGAGGTTCTATAAATTCAATTTACCATTAGCGAGTAGTCAGAACCTCATT
>CAZTFX010000045.1:0-16968 GCA_964613095.1 uncultured Muribaculaceae bacterium
AATATACAAATAATACACTGATTAACAATGGATTAATTTATAGAACCTCCCTAAAAGTAATGCACGTAAATTATCCTCTATGAAACTATCGTTTTGGTTGTTGTTTCTTAGTGCTGTGATTTTTGCGGTGTTGAGTGTTGTGAATGGAACTTTTGAGGTTGTAACCGATGTGTATTTATTGGGAAATCTGGTAGGGTTAGCTCTCGTTGCAACGGTATTGAGTAATATATTTCAAGTGTATTCAATTAAATATATTGGTTCCACTCAGGCTGCAATACTCGGAGCTGTAGAGCCTGCCACCGGTGTTGTGTTGTGTATAATTCTATTTGGAGAAGTATTGAATCTCCCTATTGTTGCGGGAATCGTTCTTATCTTTACTGCGGTGATGATTGTAATAACGAGAAATAAATGATATTCAGAATGTTAATTGCTAAATAAAAACTGAAAAATATCATTTATATTTATTACTTTTGTCCTGTTGAAATTTGACACCGAATGATTTTTTGTAAAAACCTATGATATAAACCTATTTAAACTAAATTTATATGATTAAAATTAAGATGCTTTTAATGGCTCTGCTTATGTTGTGTGCATATACAATGAACGCACAAGTTGTATATACAGAGCCTCCTGTGATTCAACAATCAACTAAGGATATTACAATTTATTTCAATGCATCCGAAGGCGCTACCGGATTGAAGGGTTATATCGAGGACGTATATGCACACACCGGTGTCATTACATCGGCAAGTGCTTCTTCCTCTGATTGGAAATATGCTCCTACATGGGGTGATAATAGTGAAAAGTATAAGATGACTCGTGTAAGTGATAACCTATACTCCCTAACTATTAATGATATAAAAGAATATTATGGAATAGCGAGTACAACCGAGGTTATAAAACAATTGGCTTTTGTGTTTCGTGCGCATGATAATTCTCTTGAGGGAAAGGATACCGGAGGTAAAGACATTTTTGTGGATGTTCATGAAGATGGACTTGCGTTATCGCTGGAAACTACTTCTTCAAGTGTGTTCTCTGCCACTAACAATAAGGTGAGTTTCACTGTGTGGAGTACACAAACTGCCGACATCAAGTTGTATGTAAACTCAACTGAGGTATCTGCATTGAACGGAACAAAGTTGACCTATACACATACATTTGCACAAGGAGATTATGTTGTAAAGGCTACAGTATCGGCTAATGGTCAAACGTTGACTGATGAATTGGAATTGTGCTGTCGTAAGAACTCTGAAGCAAAGAATTTTAGTGGAACATTGAAGCAAGGTGCTAACGTCAATGACGATGGTAGCGTTACATTCTGTTTGTATGCGCCAAACAAGAGCAATGCAATGCTTGTGGGAGAATGGAACGACTATAAGTATACTAATGCGCAAATGATGAATTACCAAGGTAACAAATACTTCTGGTATACAGTTCCTGCAGGGCAAATCGATTTGAACAAAGAATACATCTACTGGTTTATTGTAGATGATAATATTGAAGTAGGTGACCCATACGCTAAGTTGGTGAGTGACCCATGGAATGATAAATGGATTAATGAATATAGCGAAGTCTATCCTAATTTGAAAGAATATCCGGCAAAAGCTAGTGGAAACTTCATAGCTTCTGTATTTAATGCTAAAGCAGACGAATACAATTGGGAAGTAACAGATTTTAAAGGTCCTAAGAAAGATGATTTGTTGATTTATGAGTTGCTTATTCGTGACTTTGATAGAAGAGAGTACACAGAATACGATGAAACAACAGGAGATCCTATTAAGAAATCAACAAGAGGTACTATTGAGACTGCAATGCAACATCTTGATTACTTGAAAGCACTAGGAGTGAATGCAATAGAACTTATGCCTATTCAAGAGTTCTCCGGTAATGATTCTTGGGGGTATAATCCTAACTTCTATTTTGCTCCCGATAAGGCATACGGAACGCGTGATATGTATAAAAAGTTTATTGATGAATGTCACAAACGTGGAATGGCTGTAATCCTTGATGTTGTGTTTAATCATGCGGATAATCATCCATGGGCAAAACTTTATTGGAATTCTAAAGCAACTCCATACGAAAAACCATCTAGTGATAACCCATTCTTCAATGTAGATGCACCTCACAATTGGAGTGTGTTTAATGACTGGAAACAAGAAAATACACATGTTCAACAATACTTCTGTGATGTATTGAAATATTGGATTGAAACATATAAGGTTGATGGTTATCGTTTTGACTTGGTAAAAGGCTTGGGCGCAACCGATAGCTATACAAGTGATTATGATGCAAGTAAGTATAATTCATCTCGTATTGAAATAATGAAGAAATATACTGATGCAATCAAGGCTGCCAATCCTAATGCATACGCTATATATGAGTACTTTGTTGATAGTAATGAAGAAAAAGAGATGGCTGATTATGGCGGTCTTTCTTGGAATAAGCAAACTCATAATTATACTAATGCTGTATGTGCAATATCTTCAGGTAGCTCTTTTGCCGGCATGAATACATCCGGTAAGGTGGGGTATATGGAAAGTCATGATGAAGAACGTCTTGGATATAAAGTTAAAACAGCAAAATATATTAATAGTAAAGGAGACGAAAAATCATTTACCTTACAAAATTATTTGAAGCGTTTAGGTGCAGCTGCAGCATTTATGATTATGAATCCGGGCGCGAAGATGATTTGGCAATTTGGTGAGCTTGGCTATGATATTTCAGGTGGTAATGGTGATACATCTGATAAAGATTCGCCTTGGGGTTGGATTGATGAAAATCGTAGTGACGATACTTTCGATCACAATAACCACCGTGTGGGACTACATGATTCTTATAAAGAGCTTTTGTGGATACGTCGTTGTAATCCTGATCTATTTGATGTGGCAAATCAATTCAATGCAAATAGGTACAGTTGGAGTGTAAGTGACGCTAATTGGTCTAATGGACGTTTTATTACGTTACGTAACGATGCCGGTACAAAGGAAATGGTTGTGGCAATGAATCCAACTACATCTTTAGCAACATTCAATTATACCTTTGGAAAACCTAGCGGTTCTTATTATATCAACAGTCAGTCTTTTGTAAGTTCAAAGACAGCATTTGATGCTAAAGCCGGAACTATTACATTGCAGGCGCATTGTTATGTAGTGATTTCAAATATGGAAGATGCTACAAGTGGTGTGGAGGACATAGAAGAAGGTTTGACCGAAACAAATGTGAGAATATTCCCGAATCCAGCAACTGATTATATTAATGTGGAAGGCAATAATGTGAAGTCAATTGAGATTTATTCATTGGCTGGTGCTTTGGTTGCTGCAGAAAAGGCTGAAACAACATTGAATGTTAGTAACCTTGCTAAGGGTACATATTTGGTAAAAGTAACAACTGTAGATGGAGTGAAAGTAGAAAAAATGATAAAGAAATAATTAATTCATTCATACAGACACTAAAATTTTAATGCGAAAATGGGGCGACGTGATGTCGTCCCATTTTTGTGTTTATTATGATGAGCATGTTGCTGTTTTAAAGAGTAAGAGCTGTGCGTATAGTTTGAATTGTTAAGATAAAAGAACCTATTGCCAATGTTATGGTATAAATAAGGCTTTTTACTGTAATAACATCAAAGAATCCTGTTTTAAACAAGAATACCCATCCCACAATACACAAGAGAATACCAATAATGTACACCCACATTTCAGGGGAAAATACATTTGATGATTCCTTTTCCGGCAAGCGGTTAAGTACACGTGGGGTAAACCATCTGTTTTCTCCCGGTTTATGAGCTTTCTCTTGGAAAAGCTTTTTGAATTCTATGTCGTTAAAATCTTCTTTCATAATATTTTCATCAAAGATAGTAAAATAATTTTTATTGTTTAAGTACTTGCGCCATTTTTACTCTTGCACGTGATAAATGTGACTTTATCGTTCCTTCAGGCAAATCGGTAATCTCTTTGATTTTCTTTATTGGGATATCTTGAATATAAAATAAAGTGACGATACTTCGTTCTATGTCGCTTAGAGATTGCAATGCTGTATTGATGTCAAGGCGCGAGTTACTGCTTTCTTCATAGCTGCCTAGTGGTTCGTCCGAAGAATTTTCTCTAAAGTATTCGGAGAGATGTTCCTCTTGTCGTTTTCTGCTATATGAGTAAAATTCATTGTATGCTATTCGGTATAACCATGTGCTGAATTTACTCATACCCTTAAAACTTCTTATTCCGGTATATGCTTTTATGAAAGTTTCTTGGGCAAGATCATCGCTTAGGGAGGCGTCTCCAAATGTAAGATTTAGAAAAAAACGACGAATCTCACATTGATAGGCTTCGACGAGTGTGCCGAAAGCACGCCGGTCATCACCAAGCGTGCATCGGGCTATCAATTTCAGTTCGTCCAGTTTGCTAAGCATGATATATCTCGCTGAATTTCATCAAAATGATATTATTTCTCGTCGCCTTTTTCTTCTTGGAAAGGAGGAGGTGTGGTACTCTCTTCATTTTCGGTATATATCCTAGACTTTTTGTCGGCTTGTTGAAGTTGATAAGCGGTGTATAGTTTACTTGCACCTATAATGATAGGTATTAATGCAAATGTCCAAGCAGAAGCTCCCTCTATCATGAAAAATAGCATAAAAGCAAATCCCCATGCACACCATTTGATTCCACTACGGAAGTTTGCCCAATCGGTTACATTGAATTCTTTAACAATTTTCTTGCTACCTTCCGGAATCTTTCCTGTTTTTGTTTGTTCTTGAGTATAGTGAATGTGTTGAACTGTAGTTGAGGCAGGTTTGAGATTCTTTCCCAAGAAACCCGGAGGAAGCGGATAATTATTTTCAATAGCTTTTTCTATTATTTTATATTTTTGGCGACGATTGAGATAAATTCCTAAAAATATAATGATGATAATCAAGCAGATAAAAAAAGTTAAACCTTTCATGGATTTTTCGGCAAAAGAAAACGACTTGTCAATCATTTCCATTTCTTTTTCTGCTTTACGGTTGAAACGATCAGCGTAGTCATAACTGCTTCGACGTTGTTTTAGCTCTTTACCGTTTATTATGGTATCATTCAAGCGTTCATCTACATACGCTTTTACATTGTTGGAATTAGCTTTAGCTTGTTTAACCGCCTCTGTTGCAAGTTCGATTGATTCGGCTGCAAGATTTTTTGCGGAGTTTTCGATTCGTTGCTCGGTTGATTTACCGGTATTGTCATTTGTTGCAAAAATGGGTGTACCGGAAGCTAAAATTATTATACCCGCTGAGAGTAATGATAAAATCTTTGTGTTCATATGTGAATGTTTTTTATATATTAATATTAATGAAATACAGTTGTAATAAAACTGCTTTTCTTCGTTTTCTGTGTATTAGACGCAACGAGAAATATGTTTGGTTGCAACAAAATAATTTTTTTTGAAAAAATCTATTTAGTGAGGTCTATCTTAAGTCCTTCTTTGGCAAGTGTTACATTATGGAACACTTCCATAGCCTCTGTGCGGAACCGGGTGTTATCCATATATTGTGATGAATAATGCCCTAAAATGAGATGTTTAACACCTGCCTCAAGTGCAACGGTAGCAGCTTCGCGAGCTGTGCTGTGACCTCTCAGGCGTGCAGTTTTATATTTGTCATCGGCATAGGTAGCTTCATGATAAAGCCAATCCACCCCTTTTACGGCATCTATGACTTTATGTGAAAAAACGGTGTCTGAACAATAAGCATAGCTTAAAGAGGGATCTGCAGGTTTAGTTAAAATATCATTTGAAATTATTTTACCGTTTTCGGTAATAAAGTTTTCGCCATTACGTATGTCGTTCAATTTATATATAGGTATTTTATAAAAATCGGTCATTTCACGATTTATATGTTTCTTTTTGGGTTTTTCTTGAAATAGAAACCCGACTGTTGGTACACGGTGGCTTAATGGTATTGTTGTAACTGTGATGGCGTCATCTTCATATATAATAGCTTTTCCATTAGGAATCACATTGAATCTAACTTCAAACGGCATATCGTAAGCAAAGAATTCAACTGCATTTTTAAAAAAATCGGCACCTTCTTTAAAAATGTGTATAGTCATTGTACCGGTTTTTCCTAATAGAGCAAGCGTGGAAAGCATTCCTAATAACCCAAAACAATGGTCTCCATGAAGATGACTTATGAAAATATTGTTTAATCGGGCAAATTTTAAATGCATGCGACGCATTTGCAGTTGGGTTCCTTCTCCGCAATCAATCATAAACAGGTTGTCTCGAATGTCCAGTACTTGAGAGGTTTGTAGATGTTGTGTGGTGCAAGTTGCCGAGCCGCAACCTAGTATGTTGAGTGTAAATTTTTCCATATAATAGTTATTATAAATATTAAGCACCATAAAGATAATAATAAATGGTAAAAATAGAAAGAAATGAAAAAATATATAAAAATAGGAGTTGTGATAGGAATTTTTAATGGTTGATTGTTGTATAGATAAAAACGACAAAATTTTGGTATAAACAAATATAGTCATAAGGCGTATATAAGTCGCTTACTTATAAAATGTTAACAGTAACATTCTTTAAGAAAAAATGGCAATGTTTTTAAGAATATAATAGTACTTTTGGACAAGTTTTTTCATAGGATTAGATTTTTAAGGTTTTTTGTGTGTGCAGGCGTTGTGAAACACCTGCACTTTTTTTGTGGAAAGTTTCTATAAATAGAAAAAATAGCATAATTTTGTGGTAGAAACAAAGGGGTGCCTTTTGAGTTAAGGCTGAGATTATACCCTCGAACCTGATTCAGTTAGTACTGACGTAGGAATTGTGGATATAGATTTTTTCTTCGTGCGTATGTTTTCAACATATACGTTATAAAGGAATACTTTGGCACTTCTTTGATTCATATTGTAGAACTAAAATCTGGTTGATATGAAACTATTTGTAAACGACAAAGAAGTGGAAACTTCAGCGAAGAATTTAAACCAACTTATTTTGGAAATGAATTTGCCACAGGTAGGTGTGGCTGTTGCTGTAAATAACCGTATGATTCCTCGTGCGGAGTGGGAAACCCGTATTTTGGAAGAAGGAACAAAAATTGTCATAATAAAGGCTGTGTGTGGAGGATAAGTTATGATTAATGTTCAATTTATCACACACGAAACCTCTCGTTACAGTTATTTGGATTCTGCTCGTATGGCTCTTGCCGGAGGTTGCAAGTGGATTCAATTACGCATGAAAAATTCCTCCGTTGAAGATGTAATGTCGGTGGGAAAAGAAGTGCGTAAATTGTGTCTTGAAAATGACGCTAAATTCATTATAGATGATTATGTGGATTTAGTGCCATTATTAAAAGCTGATGGTGTTCATCTGGGGAAAAATGATATGCCTGTTTTACAAGCTAGAGAAATATTGGGTAAAAACTATATTATAGGTGGAACTGCAAATACTTATGATGACGTTTATCGTCATTATAAAGATGGTGTAGATTACATAGGTTGCGGACCATTTCGTTTTACAACTACAAAAAAGAATCTTAGTCCTGTTCTTGGACTGGAGGGATATTCTTCTATTGTCAATAATATGAAAAAAGATGGTATAAAATTACCCGTTGTTGCGATAGGTGGGATTGAACGAAAAGATATTCCTGAAATATTATCGACAGGAGTAGACGGTATTGCACTCAGTGGTACTATACTTCGTGCAGACAATCCGGTAGAAGAAATGAAAGAAATATTAAAACTATAAATAATACAATATATAAATATGGAAAATTTGGTTATTGCCGGTCGTGAGTTTAACTCAAGACTGTTTTTAGGAACAGGTAAATTCAGTTCCAATGAACTTATGAAGCAATCAATTATTGCGTCGGGTACTGAAATGGTGACTGCGGCAATGAAAAGAATAGATTTGAATGACAAAGAAGATGATTTGTTGAATCACATTATAGGTCCGGATATTCAATTGTTACCGAATACTTCGGGAGTACGTACAGCCGAAGAAGCCGTTTTTGCCGCACAAATGGCACGAGAGGCTTTTGGTACTAATTGGTTGAAACTGGAAATTCATCCGGATCCTCGTTATCTGTTACCCGATTCGATTGAGACATTAAAAGCAACAGAAGAATTGGTGAAATTGGGATTTATCGTATTGCCTTATTGTCAGGCTGATCCTACTTTGTGTAAACATCTCGAGGAAGCCGGAGCCGCAACGGTAATGCCACTTGGAGCTCCGATAGGAACCAATAAAGGACTACAAACGCGAGATTTTCTGCGTATTATTATAGAACAATCTAATATTCCTGTTGTGGTGGATGCCGGACTTGGTGCTCCAAGTCATGCCGCCGAAGCAATGGAAATGGGTGCATCGGCTTGCTTGGTGAATACAGCTATTGCAGTAGCAGGTAATCCTGTAGAAATGGCTATAGCTTTTAAAGAAGCAGTAATTGCCGGTCGTCGTGCTTATGAAGCGGGATTAGGATATGTAGGGACAACAATGCAGGCTTCTGCTTCGTCTCCATTAACAGCATTTTTAAATGATTAATTAAGATTGTAGTATGAAAGAGAATAGTACCATACATGGAACAGCAGGAAGAGAAAAGGTTTATTTGGCGGGTTCTCTTTATCCTGATATAAAAGTTGGAATGCTTTGCGTCAAGCAGAATCCTACTGTAACTATTGAAAACGGTGAAAGAAAGGAAACGGAAAATGAGTCGGTATATATTTATGATACAAGCGGTCCTTTTTCTGACCCGAACATTGAAATAGACTTGAAAAAAGGATTACCCAGAATGCGTGAAGCGTGGATTCTTGATAGAGGTGATGTGGAACAACTTGAGGATGTGACTTCACAATATGGAAAAATGAGAAAAAACGATAAATCTTTGGATTGTTTACGTTTTGAACACATTACATTGCCTTATCGAGCTAAAAGAGGAAAACAAATTACTCAGATGGCTTATGCAAAAGCCGGAATAATCACCCCCGAAATGGAATATGTAGCCATAAGGGAAAACATGAATTGTAAAGATTTAGGTATTGATACGCATATTACCCCCGAATTTGTAAGAGATGAGATAGCCGCCGGTCGTGCCGTACTTCCTGCAAATATAAACCATCCGGAAAGTGAACCTATGATTATAGGACGAAACTTTTTTGTTAAAATCAATACCAATATAGGAAACTCTGCAACTACTTCTACGATAGATGAAGAGGTGGAAAAAGCAGTGTGGAGCTGTAAGTGGGGGGGTGATACTCTCATGGATTTGTCAACAGGGGAAAATATACACGAAACTCGTGAATGGATTATACGTAATTGTCCTGTTCCGGTAGGTACTGTTCCCATTTATCAGGCTTTGGAGAAAGTAAATGGCAAAGTAGAAGATTTAACATGGGAAATATATCGTGATACTCTTATCGAGCAGTGTGAACAAGGTGTGGATTATTTTACAATTCATGCCGGAGTGAGGTTGAAAAATGTTCATCTCGCCGATAAACGAGTGTGTGGAATTGTGAGCCGTGGTGGCAGTATAATGAGCAAGTGGTGCTTAATGTTTAACAAAGAAAATTTCTTATATACTCATTTTGATGATATTTGTGATATTTTGGCTCAATATGACGTAGCAGTTTCTTTGGGTGACGGATTAAGACCCGGTTCAATAGCCGATGCCAATGATGAAGCTCAATTTGCCGAACTTGATACGTTGGGTGAATTGGTTCAACGTGCATGGGAAAAAAATGTGCAGGCGTTTATAGAAGGTCCGGGACATGTTCCTTTGCATAAAATTGATGAGAATATGAAACGTCAAATTGAGAAATGTCATGAAGCTCCATTCTATACATTGGGACCACTTGTTACCGATGTTGCTCCCGGATATGACCACATAACATCGGCAATAGGTGCAACTCAAATTGCATGGCTCGGAACAGCAATGTTATGTTATGTAACACCGAAAGAGCATTTGGGATTACCTAATCGTGAAGATGTGAGAGTGGGTGTGATTACCTATAAAATAGCTGCTCATGCGGCAGATATTGCCAAAGGCCATCCGGTTGCATGTATAAGAGATAATGCTTTAAGCAAGGCTCGATATGAATTTCGCTGGAAAGACCAATTCAATTTGAGTCTTGACCCTGAAAGAGCTTTGGAATATTTTAAGCAAGGACATCACACCGATGGAGAATATTGCACTATGTGTGGACCTAATTTTTGTGCAATGCGTTTGAGTCGTGATTTGAAAAATATAAAGGATAAATAAAATGTTTTCGGAAGTTTTAGAGAAAATATCATGGCAGGCTACGACAGATAGTATTTATGCTAAAACCGATGTTGATGTTTGTCGTGCGTTAAATAAAGAATTTCTCAATGTAGAGGATTTTAAAGCTTTGATATCTCCTGCGGCATTACCTTATCTTGAGCAAATGGCTGCAAAGAGTAAAAAGATAACAGAAGAACGATTTGGTAAAACAATATCGTTGTTTATTCCATTGTATCTCACAAATGCTTGTACCAATTCCTGTGTATATTGTGGATTTCATATAAGTAATCCTATGCCACGTACCATTCTCACATCGGAGCAGATAGAAGATGAATATAAAGCAATAAAGGAATTAGGACCGTTTGAAAACATTTTACTTGTTACAGGTGAACATCCCGTAAAAGCAGGTGTACCATACTTGAGCAGGGCTATTGATATAGCAAAAAAATATTTTGCAAATATCAAAATAGAGGTTATGCCGCTGAAAACAGAAGAATATGCCGAACTCGTTACCCATGGCTTGAATGGTGTTATATGCTTTCAAGAAACATACAACAAGGAACGTTACAATGTATATCATCCACGAGGAATGAAAGCAAACTTTGAGTGGCGGTTAAATGGTTTTGACAGAATGGGGCAAGCCGGTGTTCATTCCATAGGTATGGGTGTACTTATAGGGTTGGAAGATTGGCGTACCGATGTAACTATGATGGCTCATCATTTAAGATACCTTCAACAGCATTATTGGCGTACTAAATATAGTGTGAATTTTCCACGTATGCGTCCTGCTGAGAACGGAGGGTTTCAACCAAATGTAATAATGAGTGATAGGGAATTGGCTCAGCTAACGTTTGCTATGCGAATTTTCGACCATGATGTTGATATCTCTTATTCGACACGTGAAACTCCGAATGTTCGTGACAATATGGCTACTTTGGGAGTTACAACAATGAGTGCCGAAAGTAAAACCGAACCCGGAGGCTATCGCACATATCCTCAGGCATTGGAACAATTTCATGTTAGTGATGAACGCACGACTCATGAGGTTGAGGCTCGTTTGCGAGAATTGGGGCGTGAACCTGTGTGGAAGGATTGGGATTCAAGTTTTGATTTATACACAAAATGATTATGGAACGATATGCAAGACAAATTGTGCTTGATGAAATAGGTGTTTTGGGACAAACGAAAATAACTAATGCCCGTGTGTTGATTGTCGGTGTTGGAGGCTTGGGTAGCCCGATTTCGTTATATCTTACGGCTGCAGGAGTTGGAAATTTAGGACTTGTGGATGATGATTGTGTATCTTTAAACAATCTTCAACGGCAAATTCTATATACTGAAGATGAGGTGGGGCAGGTTAAAGTTGATTGTGCTTGTAGAAGGTTGAAGAAGTTAAATCGTGAGGTAAATATATCGGTATATAAAACTAAAATCAGTGAGGAGAATGCTCAGCGAATAATATCCGGATATGATATAGTTGTTGACGCTACTGATAATTATGCTACACGTTATCTATTGGATGATGTGTGCCGAAAATTAGAAAAAACGTTGGTTTATGGTGCAATCTGTGGCTTTTCCGGTCAAGTGAGTGTGTTTGTTCCGGGTGGATGTTCATATAGAGATTTATATCCCGATGAAACGCAAATGTTGCAGTTGAAAGCCGATAAAAGGGTGATAGGTGTGACTCCTGCGATTGTTGCCGGTGTGCAAGCCGGGGAAGTCTTAAAACTTATACTTGGAGCCGGAGAATCTTTGATAAATCGGTTATGGACGGTGGATTTATTGACAATGCAAACCCATACGATAGATTTATGCGACTGATTATAATCACCCGACCTTATTTTTTTTGTGATGAAGCCGGTTTGATAAATGCCTTTTTTGAAAGTGGTCTTGAAATATTGCATTTGAGAAAACCCAATAGTAATATTGATGAATATAGGGCATTGATTAAATGTATAAATCCGCGATATTACTCCCAAATAGTTATACATGAACATTTTGAACTATGTGAAGAATATCTATTTAAAGGAATACATTTAAATAAGCGAAATCCTATTATTCCCCTGAATTACAATGGGCATATTTCAGCATCATGTCATTCTTTCGATGAAGTGGAAAAGCAGAAATATTTATATGAATACGTTTTTCTGAGTCCGATTTATGATAGTATATCAAAACAAGGTTATAAATCTGCCTTTGAGATGGAGTGTTTAAAATCAAAAGGTGAATCGGGTGTTATAGATAGTTGTGTTATTGCATTGGGAGGAGTAACATTGTCAAGAATTGAAGAATTGAAAAATATAGGATTTGGGGGTGTCGCAGTATTGGGTGCAGCGTGGGATAATCCTATTGAATATATTAATTATTTAAACAAATTAAGAGATGGAAAATAATACACCTGCAAAGGTTTTCAGTATAGCCGGTTCCGACTGTTCAGGTGGAGCAGGTATTCAGGCTGATATAAAAGCTATTTCTGCTATGGGATGTTATGCGGCGGCAGCTATAACAGCTATAACAGCACAAAATACACTCGGAGTTCAGGCTGTTCATTATGTTCCTGTGGATATTGTATGCTCTCAAATACGTTCAGTAATGGATGATATACAACCGCAGAGTGTAAAGATAGGAATGATAGGTAGTGCAGATATTGCAATTTCAATAGCTGAAACTTTGAGTGCTTATGATTTTGAACATTTGGTTATAGATTCTGTTATGGTTTCAACCAGTGGAAAAAAGTTGATGGAAGATGATGCTATAGCTGTAATAAAAAAGAAATTGTTGCCTATGGCGACATTGATGACACCAAATTTGCATGAGGCAGAAATTCTGTATGGAGAACCTCTTATTAATATAGAGATGATGAAAGAGGCAGCACAGGTTCTTGCTCAGCAGTACGGCTGTAGCGTGTTGGTGAAAGGTGGACACAGTAAGGGTGATGATATGTGTGATGTGTTTCATGATATAAACACCAGAGAAGAACAAATCTTTGTTAGAAAGAAAATAGATAGTAAAAATCTGCATGGAACAGGATGTACATTGTCATCGGCTATTGCAGCTTGTTTGGCAAAAGGGATGGATATGTGTACGGCAATCAATACGGCTAAAGAATATGTTACATACGGTATAGAAAAAGCCAAAGATATGCAGATAGGGCATGGTTATGGTCCTTTATGGCATTTTTAGAAAACAAGATAAGTCACAATCAATATAAATGGTTGTGATTTTTTATTTTAACGATAAGTCTTTTCTTTTTACTTATTTTTCGCTAAGTTTGTAACTTAATTGATTGAATATGCAGGAAACGAAAAAAATAAGATTACCGTTTGTAACGGTGGTGATGATAATTTTGGCTGCCTGTGGCAGTTCCGGTTCTGAATATGAGGAAGAAGCTCGAGAACGTGCTATTGTAGCTGCTCAAGTTCTTGTAACATCCAATCATGATGATACAATACAAATGGAAAGTATTATACTTGATGCAAAATCGATTCAAAGTGAATATCTATTGAAGGGAGATACAATAGCAGCACAGGCTTTTGATAATGCTTTTCAAGAATATGTGACAGCTAATGATCCGCAATTGGCAAAAGAAATTTTTAAATAATAGTGATGAAACGTTATTTGGTAAGCCTTTCGTTGTGTTTTGTTATGTTGGCGGTTGCTTGTGCTTCAAGTAGCCATAATGATGGGCGTACCATAAGTGAAAAGATAGTGTGTGCTTCGGTAGCCGATTCGGCTTCAATATCACAAATGGTTCTCCAATTGGATTCTCTTATATCTCCTGAAATTTTTGGTCGGGATTTTGCGATAACGGTGGTTTCTGTCGCTGAAAGTGATACAGTATTAAATGGATTGGAACTGAATAATCGTATTTCGTGGTTGAAAAAAGCTTATGAAAAACGTATGGAACCAAAAGGTTTTGAACGTTTCAATGAAGGTGTACAAAGTTATATTAATGGTTTGTCTCCTGAAAGAGAAATGAGGTTGTATGTGAAAATATCAACTCCGGAGCAGTTGGGTACGGCTTTAAGAATAGATAGATATAGATATCCTGCCGATTCTGCTGAGATAGACGAGAAAGTGAGAATTCTGCGTTCAATATATAATGATATTGAATATACGTCGTTTTTAAAATATTATAATAGGAAATAGTAAAAATAGAAAATATGTTGTCATTTAATGAATATTTGAATAAAGTAAATGAGGCAGTTGAGGGTATTAATTATCCATCGACTCCTTCGGGATTATATGAACCGATAGCTTATACCATGAGTTTGGGAGGAAAACGCATACGTCCGTCTTTGGTGTTAATGGCTTGTGATGCGTTTTGTGGCAGTATCGATAAAGCCGTACTTCCTGCTGTGGGGTTGGAACTTTATCACAATTTTACGCTTCTTCATGATGATGTTATGGATAAAGCCGACCTTAGACGAGGAAAACCTACTGTTCATATCAAGTGGGATGAAAATACAGCGATTCTGTCGGGTGACGCAATGCTTACTATGGCTACTCAATTTATAGCGAAAGCTCCTGCTAATGTAATGGCTCAGGTTATGGCGTTGTATAATAAAACAGCGATGGAGATTTATGAAGGGCAGCAGTATGATATGGATTTTGAACAACGCATGGATGTAAAGGAAGAAGAATATATCAATATGATTAGACTCAAAACATCTGTTCTATTGGGTTGTGCATGTAAGATGGGTGCTGTTATAGGTGGAGCCGATGAAAAAGACTCGGAGGCAATGTATCGGTTTGGGGAACTTATAGGACTTGCATTTCAATTGCAAGATGATTTGTTGGATGTTTATGGTGAAGAAAAAACATTTGGAAAAGCTATCGGAGGTGATATTCTAAACAATAAAAAGACATTTATGCTTATAAAAGCACTGGAACTGTCAAAAGGTGATGATAAGGAAGAATTAATGTCGTGGATTAATGATGTAAACCCTGATAAACAAGCCAAAATAGCCGCCGTAACAGGTATTTACACTCGTGTGGGAATAAAGAATATAGCCGAAGAACGTATTGCTCAGTATAATGATGAAGCTCTTGCTATTCTTGAGGGAATTAATGTGTCGGGAGAGGCAAAGCAAGCTTTTCGCGCATTTGCCGATATGCTGATGAGTCGAAAAAAATAGTTATGGTGAAATGATAGATACACATACACATATTTATTTAGATGAATTTGATGATGATCGTGATGATGTAGTTGTGCGTGCATTAGATAATGGTATATCGCATATGATTCTGCCTAATGTGGACCTAACGACAATTGTTCCCATGCACAATTTACACGATAAGTATCCTCAATGTACATCGATGGCAATGGGGTTACATCCCACAGAGGTAAATTCTGATTATCGTGAAGTTCTTGATATTATAGAGAAATGGTTTTCTGTACGAGAATATGTGGCTGTGGGAGAAATCGGTATAGATTTATATTGGGATAAGACTTATATAGAAGAACAGAAAAGAGTACTTGATACGCAATTGCATTGGGCATCGGAATTGGGGCTTCCGGTAATAATTCATTGTAGGGAAGGATTGGATACTATCCTTGAGGTGTTTGAAAATTATGCCGGCGAACTTCCTCAAGGAGTTTTTCATAGTTTTACAGGAACAGTGGAAGATGTTCAACGAATCCGTAGGTTTGGTGATTTTTATTTTGGTATAAACGGAATTGTGACATTTAAAAAATCGCAAATACCTATGGTGTTGCCGGAAATTGGAATTGACCGTATTTTGCTTGAGACTGATTCTCCTTATCTTGCTCCGGTACCTAATAGGGGTAAACGTAATGAAAGTGCAAACATACAGCACATTTGTCGTTGCATAGCTGCTTGTTTGGGACTTGGAGAGACTGAAGTTTCACGTATTACCGATGAGAATGCATTGCGTCTGTTCAATTTAAAATAAGTTGAATAATTCTAATTAGAAATTCAACATTTTATAAAAAATAAGTTTGTAGAATAGAAAATATATAAGCCTTTTTGCCTTTCTGTCGAAAAGAATCCGTATCTTTGTGACCGATTTTGGAGTGATGCTCGAGAGGCTGAAGAGGCACGCCTGGAAAGCGTGTATACCCCAAAAGGGTATCGGGGGTTCGAATCCCCCTCACTCCGCTTCTTAAAACAGCTTAAATTAAACACTATAATATTTAATTTATTTCTTCCTAAAATCCTCAATAAATAGCTAAAAAAGTCCGAAATGCCGGTTGTTGACGACATTCTGTGTACCTCAAGCGTTTAGTCGCAAAATCTCTTGGTCAGTGGAAGCAGTGGCGAGTTCGTTCCATCCACGAGGCACAATGAGATTGATTGTTTTTGTTACCATAAAAAAAGAATGTTATGCCACCACGACTGTTGGTGCCAACGAGAGCAGAATGAAGTTTACTTCAATTATGCCGAGTGCAGCCCAACTTGTGCATCGCAAACGTAAGCTAACTTCTCTATGCGTAAAAGATAAGGATTACTCTGCTAACTCACATTGCATAACAGAAATGCCTAAAGCATATTCTATTTTTGCCATAGTTTCAAGAGAAAGGTTCTCACAGCCTTTCAAAATTTTAGACACATATTGCTGACTGCAATGCATACGATCTGCAAGTTGTTTTTGAGTAATGCCGTCGGCTTCCATTTTATCAAGCATACGCATAGCGATATTTTGCGAATAGTGAAGCCATTCTTTGTTCGCTTTTCTCTTCTCAGCCTCCTCACGCCATCTTGAAGGAGTGGCTGATT
>CAZTFX010000046.1:0-16713 GCA_964613095.1 uncultured Muribaculaceae bacterium
TTCAGACTTACAAAGATATATGCTTAGACACATACTTTTGCTACTGAGCCGTAATTGGCAATCAATGCATTACCCCCGAAAAATACGGCAAAAATATTTGAAATATTCGAAAAAGTTTTGCTAATTTTGTAAAACCGAAACCACATTAGCTGTAGCCTTAATGAGGTTCTGACTACTCGCTAATGGTAAATTGAATTTATAGAACCTCCCAAAAATAAATAACATTGATTCATAAAACCAACTATTTCTAACAAATAAAACATAACTATATCTTCTGTTCCAATATATTTCTCTAACAAGTATACCATTATTGATTTGAAGATGAATTGAAGTATGCCAAACTAAATTCATAAAGGTGATAAATTCTATATCAGCATTTTTTATTCCTTTAAAGTTGTGTATAATCAAGCGTTATGTTATATCATATCAATCAACTATTATAATTCATTTATCCTTTCCAAGAGAAAATCTTCAATATTGATATATTGTACTCCTTTTTCATCAATCCATGGTAAAACATTATCGCGTACCACAACTATTTTCATATAAGAATCATCAATTCTATTTAGGGAGTTTATTTCCTGCTGTCGTTTTTCTTCATCAGCAACAGTCAATGCGGATTGGATATAATAACGCCTATCTGTTTTATTTACCACAAAATCCACTTCAAGTTGTGTTCTTATCTTTTTCCCTTTTTCATCCGTATGATTATATTCCACCACACCCACATCAACATTAAAACCACGCGCAATGAGTTCATTATAAATAATGTTCTCTATAATATGATTCTCTTCTTGCTGACAAAAGTTGAGTCGTACATTTCTCAATCCAATATCCGTGAAATAATATTTCAATGGAGTATCAATATACGACCGACCTTTTATGTCGTAACGATATGACTTGCTTAATATATATGCATCAATAAAACAATCCAAATATGTTGATATTGTTTCATTTTTTATTTTCAAACCCTTAACAGATTGAAATGTATTAGATAAACGTGTAGGGTTTGATAATGAACCAACTACTGATGCCACGACATTAAGCAACTCATCAAGGACTTCAATATTTGCACGTAATCTATTGCGTTCAATCACATCTTTAAGATATGTCAAACGGAACAGGTCCTGCAGATATTTTGATTTTTCTTCGTGGGTATTCTTATATAACACATAAGGCATTCCTCCATATGTCATAAATTCGCGCCAAGCATAACGCTTGTCCTTTGGATATGCAGCATAAAACTCATCATATGTAAGTGGTGTTATGTGAATTTCTTCTCCTCTGTCACGAAAAGCGGTAGCCACATCAGATGAAAGCATTTTAGAATTACTACCAGTAACATAAATATCGACGTTAGGTAAACTTTTCAGTCCTAAAAGAACATCTACAAAGGTAATTTTGCTTTCCGAACCCTTAGGAAGATAAGGATTATCTATTGTTTCTACCATTTGAATTTCATCAAGTAGAATATAATAATCTTTTTCTGTGTCGCTAACCTTTTCTCGCAGATACGAACCTAACTCCAAAGGATTACGATAACGAAAATTTATATCGTTATCCAGTTCAACCGAAATAATCTGCTCCGGCAAAATTCCTGATTGTAGAAGAAATTCCCGGTACAATATTCCAAGCAGATACGATTTACCACAACGCCTAACTCCGGTTATTATTTTTATCTGACCATTGTTTCGACTACTGACCAGTCGCTGAAGATTTCTTTTTCGTTCTATTCTCATAAAAGGATATTATTGCGGTTATCCGCATTTTTACCCTGCAAATATAATAATTCTGATTGAATTTATGTATTTTGTCTTAAATAAATTTGAAATCTTAGTGCACGCAAAACACTGCAAATCATTGAATACTACAACCTCACTAATAATTTCATATTACCTCATGGAGTCGAGGGCTGATTGCAGTTTAATGAGGTTTTCTCGTACCGACTTCAATCTTTCCACGACTTCAAATGTCTTATCCACATTCTTTCTGTTCCTGTTTAATTGAGCCTGAGCTGCGTCAAGTTTCAATCCTTTTTCTTTTACAAGATAATACAATTTGCGAATGGTTTCCACATCTTGAGGGGTGTAGAAACGGGTATTTTTCGCATTACGACGAGGCTTTAGAATGGTAAATTCTTTTTCCCAAAAGCGCAACGTTGAAGCCGGAATATTCAATATTTCAGCAACTTCCCCTATCTTGTAAAATTTCTTATTCAAATCGTCCATAATCACAGTTTTTCACGTTTCAGGCACTTTAGTACAATAGGTTAACAACCTATTTTTTGCAAAAATAATAATAAAGAAGTAATTTTGTAACCTATTTCCAAATTAATTGGAATCAAGCGGATTATTTTTTATAAAAGCAAACTAAATATGCTTACATCAAAAGAAATTAGAGAATCATTTAAAGAATTCTTCCAAAGCAAAGGTCATAAAATCGTACCTTCTGCACCTATGGTCATTAAAGATGACCCTACTCTTATGTTTACCAATGCCGGTATGAATCAGTTCAAGGATATCATTCTGGGTACTGTAACACCTAATTTTAAACGAGTGGCAGACTCTCAAAAGTGCCTTCGCGTAAGCGGTAAACACAACGATTTGGAAGAAGTAGGACTGGATACCTACCACCACACCATGTTTGAAATGCTTGGTAACTGGTCATTTGGTGACTATTTCAAGCAAGAAGCTATAGATTGGGCTTGGGAATATCTTGTAGATGTATTGAAGATAAATCCCGAAATATTATATGCAACAGTGTTTGAAGGTTATGAAGCCGAAGGGCTTGAACGCGACAACGAAGCTGCTGCCATCTGGGAAAAACACCTTCCGAAAGATCATATCATCAATGGCAACCGCAAAGACAACTTCTGGGAAATGGGCGATACCGGTCCTTGCGGTCCTTGCTCCGAAATTCACATAGACTTGCGCAGTGATGAAGAAAAAGCAAAAGTTTCGGGTCGTGAACTTGTAAACCAAAGCCATCCACAAGTAATCGAAATATGGAATCTTGTGTTCATGCAATATAACCGCAAAGCCGATGGCTCATTGGAGGGGTTACCCGCAAAGGTTATCGACACCGGTATGGGCTTTGAACGCCTTTGTATGGCTCTTCAAGGTAAACAATCCAATTACGACACCGATGTATTCCAACCGCTTATTCAAAAGATTGCAACCCTTGCAGGGAAAAAATACGGAGAAAACGAAAAATCGGATGTGGCAATGCGCGTAATTGCCGACCACGTGCGTACTATTTCATTCTCCATTGCCGATTCTCAACTTCCATCCAATGCAAAAGCAGGATATGTGATTCGTCGCATTCTTCGCCGTGCAGTACGTTACGGTTATACTTTCTTAAACCAAAAACAGGCTTTCATCTACACTCTTGTCGATACTCTGATCGACGTTATGGGCGAAGCCTACCCCGAACTTGTTGCACAAAGCGAACTTATAAAGAAAGTCATTAAGGAAGAGGAAGAAGCATTCCTTCGCACACTCGAAACAGGTATCAAACTTATCGATAAAGTCATCAATGACACTAAGGCTGCCAAAAAAACCGAAATATCAGGAGTGGAAGCATTCACACTTTACGACACTTACGGTTTCCCTCTAGATTTGACTGAACTTATTTTAAAAGAAAATGGGTTGGCAGCCAATATCGAGGAATTCAATGCCGAGATGACCAAGCAGAAAGAACGTGCACGCAATGCCGCTGCAATCGAAGCCACCGATTGGGTTATTCTTCACGAGGGCGACGCAGAGTTTGTAGGTTATGACCTAGACGAAACCGAAACCGAAATACTACGTTATCGCAAGGTTAAACAGCGTAACAAGGAATTCTATCAATTAATACTTGCTCGTTCTCCATTCTATGGTGAAATGGGTGGTCAAGTAGGTGATAAAGGTAAACTCGTTTTTGCCAATGAGACTATCGACGTGGTTGACACCAAACGTGAATACAATCAAAGCGTTTGTATCGTAAACAAACTGCCACAAGATGTAACCGAAAGTTTCCGTGCCGTAATCGATAAAGAAGCTCGTCAGGCAATATGTTGCAATCACACAGCCACTCACCTGCTTCATGAATCTCTTCGCGAAGTATTGGGAACACATGTCGAGCAGAAAGGTTCTTTCGTAAGTCCGGAAGTTCTTCGTTTCGACTTCTCTCACTTCCAAAAGATGACCGAAGAAGAAATACGCAAAGTGGAACGTCTTGCCAATGAAAAAGTACGCAAGGCAACTCCACGTTGCGAGCATCGCGACATTCCTATTGCCGAAGCAAAAGCTCTTGGTGCAATGGCTTTATTTGGTGAAAAGTACGGCGACAAAGTTCGCGTCATTCAATATGACAAATCCATTGAGCTTTGCGGCGGTACACACGTTGCCAATACCGGTAATATCGGTATGATTAAGATTGTGAGTGAAAGCAGTATTGCTGCAGGTATAAGACGTATTGAAGCCATTACAGGAGCTAACGTGGAAGACGCCATGTATCAACTTAAAGATACAATGACTCAAATAAGCGCATTGCTCAACAATGCTCCCAATGTGATACCGGCTTTGCAAAAATCTCTTGCCGAAAATGCCGACCTTCGCAAGCAAGCCGAAGAATTCTTGCAAGAACGTATCAAGAACCAAAAAGCTGAACTTCTTGAAAAGGCTGAAAACATCAACGGTTTAACTGTCGTTTCTTGCTATGGTCCTCGCATTGCCGAAGTGGTGAAAGGTATAGCATTCGCACTTAAAGCCGACAATCTGATGGATACAGTGTTCCTAGCTGCAACACACGAAAACGGCAAACCAATGCTTACGGTTCAACTATCGGAAAACCTTGTTAAAGAAGGAATGAACGCGTCAACAATCGTACGCGAAGCGGCAAAACTTATCAAAGGTGGTGGCGGAGGTCAACCGCATTTCGCACAAGCCGGAGGTAAGGACATCGACGGGCTTTCTGCTGCAATGGATAAGCTTCGTGAGCTTATAAAACACTGAAAAACGTTTTTAAATATAAATTCCAATAAGAATAAGCTCAGCGAATAATCGTTGAGCTTATTTTTATTGAACACAACCGTTCTAATGTGATTTTTACAGATGATTACTCTTGTCTTACACAAGAGAGTTGAAAACTTACATTTTTAACCAAGATTTCAAAAAATATCCACTTTTATAGTGGAACTTTCAATAATAAGCATTATCTTCGTATCGTGAACAAGACAAAGTGACAATGGAAATAAACTTTGAAAAAGAATACTTGCGTCAATTGTACGAGACCGGAAAGACATCGGACAAGAAACACCGATTCCAACCGCAAATCGTAACACGATACCAATTGCGTATCAAGATACTTGAACAAGCAAACGGTATCGAAGAATTGTTTGCCCTCAATTCGTTTCATTACGAAGTATTGAAAGGCAACAAGGCAGGAATTTCCTCAATCAGGGTAAACGACCAATACCGAATCGAATTTACAGTGCAACAACTTTCATCGGAAACCGTTGTTACTATATGTAACATTTTGGAATTGTCCAACCACTATAAATGACAAGAATATGGGTAAATATGTATGCCAACGTCCGATTCACCCGGGCGAAATAATCAAAGAAGAAGTGGAATGCCGGAACATGAAACAAAACAAACTTGCAGAACAAATAGGCATTTCATACAAGATACTTAATGACATCTTGAACTGTCGCCGACCTCTCACAACCCCAACGGCAATGCTGATTGAAGCTGCTTTGGGCATAAGTGCCGGACTGCTTATGCGAATTCAACTTGACTATAATATGCATACCGCAAGTCAAGACAAATCGTTTATCAAAAGACTTGAAAGCGTAAGGAAATTTGCGGCAATGCTCTGAACTTATCAAGACTTCTGAATATCTATTTTAGAAATAATAACCAATAAAAATAAGCTCAGCGAATAATCGTTGAGCTTATTTTGTTAAAAGAAATGTAATACAAGGAATCTTTGGCACATGAATGCCTACCAATCACTTATTTGCAGGAAATCACAATTTCGTGATTTCTCGTTTTCACCTGTTACGGTCAGATAATGGTCTGTTTCGATTAAACTATGGGACAAGCACCAAGCGAAACCCGAAATTGCCGTTGCGGTACGACGGATTGCTGTCGTCGCGATAAGACACACGGCAGTGCCCCGCATTGATGTCCCAACCGCCACCACGTAGAACGCGGTTAGAGCCTGAGGTAGGACCGGTAGGATTCGTCTGTGATGAACTGCTGTAACTGCCATACCAATCACTGCACCATTCCCACACATTACCACTCATATCATATATGCCAAGTTCATTCGGTTGTTTTGTGCCTACTTCATGTGTTTTAGAAGATGAATTACTTGTGTACCATGCAACATCATCTATACTGTTGCTTCCACTGTACTTATAACCTTGACTCTTATTGCCTCCGCGAGCGGCGTATTCCCACTCCGCCTCAGTAGGCAAACGGAATGTCTTACCGGTAAGTTCATTCAGTTTGGTGATAAAAGTCTGGCAATCATTCCATGACACCATTTCCACCAGAAGATTAGTACCAGTGAATTTTGATGGGTTACTGCCCATAACTGCAGTCCACAGTTCCTGAGTAACCTCATACTTGCCGATATAGAAATCACTTAAAGTTACACTGTGGGTAGGACTCTCGTCACTATAAGCGTCACTGCCCTGCTCCGAAGTCGCTCCCATTACAAACGTACCACCATCAACCTTCACAAATTCATCATCAACTTCGGCAAAGATGTCAAGCACGTCGATATCGATATAACTGAATTTTTCATCGTTGCCATAACCGGCAAGTTTGCTGATGAAATTGTTTGCCTGCGTCTTAACCGTACTGAACTGACTGCCGAGCGAACTACTGCAGTCAAGGACAAGCATGACCAATGCACTCTTGCGAGATACTTCCATCACGGTGTTGTTGTCGGGGGTGAATTCGGAATTGATTTGCCATTTGCCCGAATTGCTGATATAACTCCACTGATCGATATATGACGAGTTTACTGATGTGGTGGTTAAACTCTTAACATCTTCAAAGGTAAAGGTTACATAGATTCCACTCTGAACGCCTTTCACTTCACTGCCACCTGTGCAGGACAACCCATGATAACTCACATCGGTGAGGCTGCGATCACTCAATCGGAATGTGCCCTCTATATACATTGTGGAATTGGATGCATTGTTCACGTCATCAAATGTGAAACGTATAAGAGTGCCGTCGCTCTGACCGGGTATGGTAAGACTCACTGTACTGCTAAAACTTTCGTTATATACTTCGTTGGCAATTTGATCGAATTTTGCACTCACTTCAGAGATACTGCTCACCTCGATGGCATTGTCATCACTGCTAGCAAGTGATTTCAGATTCTTTTGGAATTGAAGCACATCGGTCACGTCGTTGCCTCGCAAACCTATGGAATAGGCTGTGACAGGTACACCGTTGACCACTCCGTTCTTTATGCGACTTTCCACAGCCGACAGATAGGCTTCGTTGGTGGTATAGGCACTGTTCATCATTATACTTCCTTGGTCAAGACCGTCGGTAAACGTTACTACCGATACGTTTACCAAGTCTTCAGGCAATTCGGCTGTTTCGATTGCTGTCAAGGCATTATCCACGGCATAGTAGAGCAATGTTCCGTTGGAAGAAGTGAGATTGCTCACAAATGAAGAGTAATCATTCTTGGTTGATGATGACAACGAACCAACAGCCTTGGTGTATAACGCTTGATTGAATCCTATTATTCCCATATACACACCACTCGGGGCTAGTTCGCCTCCTATCTTGAAACTATCGGTTTTCGCTACATTTGAGGCTCTATGCTTTATACCGTTGCGATAAAGGTCAAGATACATCTCCGAACCCGATTCATTGAACAAGGCACTATCGATCGATGACACTTTATAGGATTTGTCAACCGTACCATTCTTATACAAATGAAGATATTTCTCTTGGGAAGTCATTGTAAGTGTTGCTATTGACAATATGATAACTGCTAAAGAATATCGTAATGTTTTCATAACCCTGGTTGCTCCTTTTTTAACGTTTAACAATCTTTTCGGTCGTCACTGATGATTCTCCGACAACTCTTACAACATACAAACCGGATGACAAGGATGATAATGGCACAGACACTTCATTTTCCTCAAATGAAGAATTAAACACCACACAACCTCGCATATCATACACTTGAACGTGCTTTATCGACTCGGTGCAGATAATGCGTAACTCTTTGGAAACGATATCATAAACAATCTTGGCTCTCGAGGAATCGATATTCACATTAGTCACTCCAGAACTCTCGGAAAATGTCACTTTTCCCATTTGTGAATATGGAAACGATACAACACTGCCACTCTTCAAATGAACCTCCATATTGTTTTCCTTAACAGCACCGAAGGTGAGTTTGAGTAGGTTTGAGATTGAATAGTTTTTCACTCCCGTATCGGTGTGAACTACCATGCTTTTGGGGGCTGTAGCCATTGCCGCTGAGGCTGCAGACAACGCTCCGATTAGTAAAATTTTTCTCATAAGCATATTTGTTTTATTCGTTTTCTGCAATTTTCGATATATATGCTCATTCATATATACACGATGTTGCAAATCTAATAAAAAAGGGGCGTTTTACCCCCCCAATTATTAAAATACGTTAATACAACAAAAATTACATCCGGCACGAGAAAATATGATTTACACTGCAATTTCTTATATCATCACTTTATAAAAAACATCTTTAAAAGACGACATTAAGCGATAAACCGCATTTAACGCCATTGTTTGAGCTACCGACTAATGGGACTAACGTCAATTCGGTTTTGTTTTGCTTCTCTTTCAGTTTTTGTCGACAAGGATTACCGACAAAGAGTCCAACAAACTCATTCACCGGATCAACAAGGAAGGCAACGACATTGCCAAGCACTCGGGAACCGCAGAGGGTGTAACCGTCGGACACAATCTGACGCTTCACCCTGTAAAAACACTCTCCCAACAATGCTCCTGCCACAGGAGTTATCACCAAATCCTGAATCGACGGTATTTCCATAAATGCTTCAATGCCGTATTCCCAAAACACGGTGGATATCGCAAATCCATATAACGCCGAGCCCCAAAAGTTAAATCCCGCACTGCGTGCACTCATGTAATATGCAGCACCGCCGTAAGGATGAAGTATGTAATTGAAAATGGGACTATCTCCATCCCAATGAGCAACTTTTGCCACATGATTACCCCAACGCTTAAAAAACGGCGTCTTCCGCAATTCTTCGCGATTCCAATTAGTCGCCTCATCGGGCAAACTTTCCAACACACCCAGAGCAACCACACCGGCACCGCAAAGGGCACCGGTATTTATCCATAAACGCCGCCAATCGGGATAACTGTCGGTGCGGGAATAAGGCATGTCATAGATATTTACAGGAACAATTTTAATACTATCATTTGCCTTAACTTCAGGCACAATGACAAGTAACAATAATACAGCAATAACAAGTCGATATTTTATTTCGATTCTATTCATAGAGGCTTTCAATGATTCTTTACAGCAAAAGTATAGGTAATATATCACTTGATGATGTTCCAAAACTCAAATGAAATATTCCTAATCTATGCTATAAACAACCAAAAGTCGCCAAAAGATGTAAAAAAAGGAAATGGTGTCGTCACGACATCATTTCCCTCTCCTTAAAACCATTCACAATAATATTTAGCAAACGTTTTGAGTTGTTACTATAAATTTCGGACCTGCCCAAGTAAAGTTGAACAACGTCCTATTTTTTTACAAAACCACTTTAGTAGCTTTACTTCCTTGTTTCTTGATATAAACGCCATTAGTAGGGTTCTCCACTTTCACACCATGCATATCATAGTATTCCACCGGTGCATTATCATCTACCATAGTTGTTTCTACCGTCACAACTTCAGGTTCAATCACCTGCAACTTATCCAAACAGAAATAAGAAGCTGTATTAGGTCCATAAATACTCGTATCGCTTGTCTCCATAGTGAAATATATTTTGCTCACTTTTCCTAAAGATGATAAATCAACATACTTCCAATTCTTTAATACCGACAACATTCCATCTTCATACTTGGCAAGGAACACCTCTACCGTATTAGTAACCTCATTTCCTGCTTCGTCAAGAGCATGTACAATAACCTTGTGATAATCTCCGTCAACAAAAGCACGTCCATAACCATCACCATGGAAATAGCTATGGAAAGGCCACGGATGAGCAGCAACATAAATTCCTTTGCATTCTCTCGCCACATTATCGTTGAATGTAAAATACAAATTAGGTATTCCGTTCCATCCTGCGTCCCAGTAAGCCACCAAATATGGAAAATCCTTTGATACTGTTATGGTTCCATCTTCGGCAATAGAACTTATACCACCTTCAGCCATGCAACCAGCCTCATTTCCTTCAACTGAAAACCAATTGTTACTGCTATAAGTCTTTGTTGTAAAATCGGCAGAATTATTCCAGCTATCTGCATTCTTACTCACATTCAATCCATAGGTGTTATAATCGGAATTCCATCCGTTAACACCCGATGAAATAGTAAAAATCTGACAATCAAAAGGAGTACCCGGCAAAGCGAATGTTCCATCAGCAAAATTGTACTCAACATCAGCTTGTGTTAAATCAAGTGTTGTTACCGTTTTTTCTTGCGCGTAAGAGCCAAATGCTACCAGTACAGCACTTACATAAAATAAAAATTTCTTCATAAATAAATTATTTTAAATAGTTAAACAAAAAAATCAGTTTTAAACTATTAAGAATAACTGCTTTACAAAGAAATGTCACACCAATATATACCCCAAAAGTATATTTCGGTCTCAATTAATTCACATATCTGTACACACGACACAAAAAACAGATATTTTTTCCTCACAGAATGTTGAATTTATGCTCCAATCCACGAAAGCATTATTCTTAATATTATCATGCAGCAGGTCTTCTGACTTTCCCATCGAATTTCACGCCTTCCCAAGCGGTTATCACTCAGTGACATTTGTGAATCGACATCTTTGAGATTACAGCAGCGGGACTGTTGGGGATTCTCACCCCATTCCCTCTTAGGAGATTTCCGTAAAAATCTCAACTGCACAATTTTCAATATTTTTCCAATTATCGGACTCTCCTGCCCGATTTCTTAATAAAAAAGCCGTCTATTTACCGTTAAAGAACGATTTTAACACTTTTTGCTCCTTGACGTTTAATAAATATGCCATGCTCCGGATTTTCCACCTTAACACCCTGTAAATTATAATATTCCACAGGAGCATTTTCATCAATAGCTATATCGTCTATACCCGATAATACGGCATTAGGATGAAGATCTTCACCACCTTGTATTTCAGTAGAAGTCTCCCCTATCCATCCACAATACTGGTTGATGGCATTATAAACCTTTATGAAATGAATTGCCGGAAGATGAACCGAGTTACCATTTTCATCCACAGCCCAATCTATCTTAAAACCGGGGTCGGTTGAATTTGGCTGATTATCTACATAACCATACTCAAGCATAGCCTGAGTATAATAAGTGCCTGCACCACTTTCCTCGGCATAATTATCGGCAAGACGACAACCTTCAAATGTCATTGTTTCTCCTGCTATCCACAAAGGCCAATAGTCCTGTGTATGAAACGAATTTTTCTTCACATATCCCTCTCCGTTTTTATTATCAGTCCATCTGATGTATGTACGGTCAGTAATATATTTATAATCAGGGTCGGGATCGGCAACATGGTCAGAAGCTGGATAATAATAAGTTAATTTATAGTCATGAATCGTAGTTGTTTTACCATATTCACTTCCGGCAAGTTCATACCACTTATCATCCGGTATCCCATTACCATTGTCATCATAACTTACCATTACGATACCCGGTTCACAACTACCTTTACCGGTTGCGCTATTAGCAACAAAAGCATTACCATATATATTGAAGTCATATTCCTCTCTCACATTCACAACAGGATGATCAAAACCGAATACCACATAACCGCCCCAAGCTCCAAGTGAAATCATTCCGGGATTTTTATCTCCACATAATTGTTCTTCCACTTTAGCAAGCATTTTGGAATTATCATCACCCTCTTCATATTCAGGCATTGTATTTACAAATTGCCCCGGAGCCGGAACAAATTCATAAACTTTACTTAAATAAGGTGAATTGGCACTTACAGACAAAGCCACACTCACACCTAATAATGTAAAAAACTTTTTCATATACTTAATTATTAACTTATCATGATTAATTACTACCCACAAACGCAAAGTGTGCCGGTATATCACCGGTGCGAACATTCCATTTCATTACACCATCTTGTCCAAAGCAATATAATGTTCCCGGATTTACATAATTTTTAGCATCGGTCACATATATATCTTTAGTTTCAGGATTTACTGCCACTCCATAAGGTTTTCGTATTTTAGCGTCGGTTACATCGGTAATAAAATTACGCGTTACCACTTCGCGAGTCTTAACATTCACAATAGCATAAGTCACTTCATCGGTCATCGTAATATTACTCCATGCTATACTCACTACATAAAGAGAATCACCATCAAGCCACATTGATGACACAGGCACATCAAGTTCTGCTTCAATACGTTTTTTACGCACATCATAACAGTATAGTTTCGACTCTTCTTCATAATAATCTCCACGAGTAGATACCCATAGCCCTCCATAACTATCGCCTGTAACGCATTGCAAGTTTATGGCTACCGGTACACGTTCCTCTTCCCTGAATGTAGCAATATCTATTACCGAAAGAGTATTTTCATAATTTGGTACCATATAACCACCGGAATTAGCCACATATATTTTTCCATCCACTATTTCCAACTCATCGGGTTGAAATCCCACAATACAAGTGTCCAGAACAGCCAGAGTGGTTGTATCTATTTTGGCAACATACCCCTTTTGTTCATAATTCGGGTTAATTTCCACCGGTCCTGCATAAGACGTAACATAAGCATATCCTTCATGGAACTTAATGTAACGGCAATTAGGAATATTAATCTGCCCTATCCGTTTGGTGGTGGCAACATCCATCACTTCCACCTTATTGGAGCAATTAATCACAGCATATAGTTTGCTGCCATAAATAGCGATATCGTTACCGACATCACCCATTTCTTTAGGTACATCGGGATTGGCATTGCCATAGATATTGCGGGTATAAACTCCGGTTGAGTAATCATAATAGTCAAGAGTACTCTTATTGCTTCCCATATTACCCTCATTGAGCAGGTAAAAACCTTTTATATCGGTTACTTCGGGCTTTGACACAGTCACATTCTCCGGAATGAATATTTCATCATCCTCACGACAACTCACTACTGCAAATAGTACCAATATTAATATGTAATATCTTGATTTTATCATAACTCAATCTTCAAAATAGCTTTATAATTACGTCCCGGCATAGGATAATTTTGAATTACATCGTAATACTGATTCAACAAATTATTAACCTCTGCCGATAATTTCATCTTCACCTTTCCTAACTTGAACGAATATCCTGCCGACAAATCGTGAGTGTACCAAGGTTGCTCATAATTGGCACGGATATTTGATGAATTATGGTAACGTTCACCTACATAGATAAAACTGTAATTCAACTCCACACCCCGCCATGTTCCATTCACAACCACCGAGCCGTTATGCCATGGAATATATGAAATCTGTCCTTTATAAGTTCCTGCTTCCGGGTCATTATCGGTAGGATCGGTATAATCTTGTGCTCGTTGATAAGTATAGCTTAAATTTGCCGCAATTTCTATATCATAAGGAAAAGTAAATCTTGCCTGTGCATTCACATCTATACCTCGTATTTTTACCTTTCCAATATTCATCATCATCCATCGATATTGACCTGTTCCTTTAGGTACGGATATGATTTTATCGGTAACGTGATTATAGTATGCATCGGCACGCATACTTAACCCGGTAAGCACACCGCAATCGAGTGCCGATTGATACTGAAACCCTAGATTGTACTGGCTCACATATTCCGGATCAAGATTGGCATTACCTATGTCGGTATAATATAAATCATTGAAAGTAGGCATACGGAATATTTTCTTATAAAATGCACGAAAATTCAAAGGAAAACTTTCTACCGGTCTATAAGAGACAAATACGGCAGGTGTATATTCACTAAAATCCTTTGTTCTTTTTGTCACACTTCCTGTTCCACTTGTTGCCGTACTCTTATCGGTAACAAATGTACCGAGCATACTTGCTTGGGCTTTCCATCCTCTCCATTTATAAGCAGTGGCAAGAGCTACAAGCACACTATGGCGAGTAGGATACACAAAATTGGTTAAAGATGCGTCAAGAGTATTCCATGTATAATCTACCGACAGGTTTATTTCCCAATCTTTAAGCAGTTTCACTTTATTGGCAGCCGACACATATATTTCTTCCTGCGTAAATTTATTATCAAGATACATCAACGTGGTGTCGGGATTGAGATAACGCATTTTATCACGAGCATATTTTGCATTCAACATCAATTCATATATAGAACCTATGCGTTTTTGAAAAGTTCCCTGTGCAAAAAAGTTACGATCCCATTGGCGTTGTGAGGTTTTCCACACATTATTTACTATTGCACCGGGTATACCTCGTTCCGAGTCATAATAATAAGCTTTTGCCTGCCATTTTCCACCTTTCATTGTTCCGTACAGTCCCCCTTCAAGACGTAACGAATAAACATCACCATTTTGACGAGTAGCAGTGGTATCCCACGCTAAGGTTCCATCGCTAAAGACTTTTTTATATCGGAACTTATATTTTCCATTTGCATCTATATATTCAGCATTAAACGACGCATTCACATTATTGCTCAATTTTTGTTCTAGAAGTATAGAGGGATTAATTAGTCCAAAAGAACCTGAACGAAATAAGAATTTCATGTTGGTACGTTTATTTCCTTCAAACTTAGGACGACGAGTACGCAAATATATTGTCCCTGCCGCACCAAAGTCCTTTGCAGGTTGAAAAATATCACTTTTTTGCCCATTGTAAAGAGAAACTTCCTCTATATTATCAAGTGAAAATTTTCCTAAATCTATTTGACCGTTCTGAGCATTCCCCAATTGTATACCATCATAGAACACACCCATGTGATTGGTTCCCATACTGCGTATATCCACCGTCTTGATACCACCCACACCGCCGTAGTCCTTTATTTGCACACCGGAAAAATATCGCACCGCGTCGGCTACCGAAAAACTATTCAATCGCTGCAATTGTGCTCCTTCCAATTTCTGAGCAGGAATGACCTCTATATACGGTTTATATGCACGTACTACACTTACTTCTTTCAAGTTAAGCATAGTGTCAGCGTCCTCCACTTCTGTGGCAGAAATCGATATCATCGAAAACAATGATATCATTATAACACCAATGATACATAAAGTTCTTTTCTGTAACATATTTTCGTCGTTTTAGGTTCTAATTGCCGAGAACCGATAAAACAATAATCAAACATGGCAGGTCTTCTGACTCACTCTCACCCTTTTTCACCTTCCTTCCCGCTATTTCTAGCAGTGGAAACAGATTGGCTACTTGGCTTTATCCGAGAGTATATACAGCAGCGGATTCTGTTCGGGATTCTCACCCGATTCCCTTTTCATTGCCTGTGAAGATAAATCACTCGGCAACACCATATCGGTTGCAAATATAATACTTTTTTCTTAGAAACTATATACCTTTTAGAAATATTGTACTATCTTTGTAATGTTGCTATTGCAACATATACATAATAAGATAGTGCATTTTTGCTCTATTCCGTTAGCGTGAACTTCGACAACTCACATTGTAATATCGGAATATTGTAAGAAGAATGCTCTCTTGGTTTGTATTCGTTTCTATCGAAATACATCCAAGTGAGGCTATTCATTCTCCATATCCATATTACAGGAAGTCGAAGCCTACGCTAAGGATTAGGAACAATGAGGGCTTCACTTTCTTTTTATGTATCAATAAACACAAACATTTTAATTCGCAATTTAAAGCCTTTATTGCACTTATTTATTATGAGAAAGTTAATATCCTTAGTATTTATTGCTGTTACGTATGTAAATGGTGCATTTGCACAGATTATTTTTGAAAACGGTACAACAGAACAAAATTTGTCTAAAGAAATTGTTGCAGGCATAAATGTTGCAGACATAAGCAGATATGACTCTCGTACAGGATTTCATATCGGAATTAGAGATACTTATAATTTCTCAAATGAATATAATGGTACATATGCAAATGCCGGGGCACTAATATCCTTAAAAGGAGGACAATTAGACTATGGAGACATACTTAATGTTAACATTGATGCCTATTATCTTGAAATACCTATCCATATTGGTTACAAGCACACTTTTAACGAGAAATTTGCTTTATTTGGAGAATTCGGTCCATATTTTGGAATCGGGATTTTTGGAAAGATTAAACTTGAATCTGAAGGTGAATCATTGACGGTTGACACTTTTAGCGAAAAAGGAGGAGTAAAGCGTTTTGACATGGGATTAGGTTTCAGATTTGGTGCTGAAATCAATAAACTCATACCTATTTCTATTGGATATGATTTTGGATTAACCAACATAAACAATGACAATAACGGTAAATTCAAGAATTCAAACTTAATGGTATCAATCGGATATAAATTCTAACAATCATT
>CAZTFX010000047.1:0-16662 GCA_964613095.1 uncultured Muribaculaceae bacterium
GCGACCCCAACCTTGGCAAGGTTGTGCTCTACCAACTGAGCTATTTTCGCATTTTTAGTTCAGACTATCGTTTTCACAATTACCTGAACCAACAATTCTGTTTAAGAACTCTCTCTAGAGCGAAAAACGGGACTCGAACCCGCGACCCCAACCTTGGCAAGGTTGTGCTCTACCAACTGAGCTATTTTCGCAATCAAAATTTATCAAATATAAGAAAGACACACCCATCTTCCATTTTGCGAGTGCAAAGATAAAACTTTTTTTTGAAACGAACAAACTTTAAAAGATAAAATCATTTATTTATGCAGAAATATATCCATTAAAGCATTTTAAGAAATTCATCTCTCAAATTTCCATCAGCAAACGCCCCACTGTATTCCAAAGTTATGGTTGAACTTTCCTGCTTTTCTACTCCACGCATTTTCATACACAAATGCCCTGCTTCACACAATACGATTACTCCCTTTGCGTCCAACGTACGACCAAGAAGTTCACACAATTCACTCGTTAATCGTTCCTGCACCTGTAAACGTTTAGCCAATGCATTTACAACACGAGCAATTTTACTCAAACCTACAATTTTTCCATTAGGCAGATAACCTACCGAAATTTTTCCAAAGAAAGGTAATATGTGATGTTCACAAAGAGAATAAAATTCAATATCTTTGATTACAACCATACTTTTACCTGCGTAATCAAATAATGCAGCTTTTATCAACTCCTCAGGATTCTGTTCATAACCTTGAGTAGTTTCCACCAATGCTTTTGCCGCACGGAAAGGAGTTCGTTTTAATCCTTCACGAGACACATCTTCCCCCAACAAGCTCAAAATAGCTTTATAATGTTCTGCAATGGAATCTATTCGTTCTTTATGCTCATTATAGAACTTATCTTCACTATCGAAACTCATTTTTCTTGTAAATTAATTTTATCCACAACAACCATCACTTCTCCGGCATAAGAAGGAAATGCTTCCTTTATTTCATGCATGACCTGCTCTGCCTCTCCACGCGACTTGAAATCCCCAACACGAACCCTCCATGAAGGTGATTTATACAGAAGATAGACTTTTAAATGAGGAAATTGAGCTACAATATTGCGTTCACGTGCTTGAGCTTGACTTTTTGCCGTGCGCTGATTGCTATCTGAGAATACTTGTATACGATAACCTACAGCCTTTGTGACTTCCTCAACTTCTATATTTTCATTTTTAATATTATTTTTATATTTTAGCCTCGCACGCATATCCTCAGGCTGCTTAATTGCAACTTTTCCGGCAGAATTATTCTCCAAATAATCGGTAATTACAGTGCCATGAGTTTGAGCTATCGCCATACAACTAAAACACATCAAGACCGGTAATATATATTTCTTCAAGCCTATCAAATTCATTAAAAGTGTATTTAAAATGATTATAGGCTACAAAGATAGAGAAAATAATCTTTGCAGCCTATAATTTTACTTATCTAAATATTCAAATTAGAAAGCAGTAACAATACCCATGAATGATTCAGCGTCAAGAGAAGCACCACCGATAAGACCACCATCTACATTTGGTTTTGCAAATAAGCCCTTAGCATTTGAAGGCTTACAGCTACCTCCATAAAGAATAGTTGTATCATCAGCCACTTGTTCTCCATATTTTTCAGCAATCAAGCTACGGATATAAGCGTGAATTTCTTCTGCTTGTTCGTCTGTAGCAGTTTTACCTGTACCAATAGCCCAAACCGGTTCATAAGCAAGAACTATTTTACCGAAATCTTCAGCAGAAAGGCTGAATACAGATTCCAATTGAGCCTTTACAACTTCGTTTTGCTTTCCTGCCTCACGTTCTTCTAGAACCTCACCAATACAGAATATAACTTTCAAATTATTTTCTAGAGCTAGCTTTGTCTTTTCTGCTAGCATTTCCACTGTTTCACCATAATAAGCACGGCGTTCAGAGTGACCTAGTATTACATAATCGGCTCCTGTTGAAGCAACCATAGAAGCAGATACTTCACCTGTATAAGCACCCTTAGTGTGATCTGCACAGTTTTCAGCACCAAGATGTAGCTTTTCACTACATACAGCTTTACAAGAAGTCAAATGAGTGAAAGGAACGCAGATAATTACTTCACACTTAGCGTCAACACCATTTAAAGCTTCATTAACTTCAGTTGCCAATTTTACACCTTCTGAAACTGTAGTATTCATCTTCCAGTTTCCAGCTACGATATTCTTTCTCATTTTCAATAATATATTTTTAAATTATTTACTTTATTTCGCAATTGCAAAGTTACATTTTTATTTTTGATTCTTTTTAATCAATCGTGTACTAAATTTATAAACCCTATAACTACGATTCAAAATTAATATTAAAATCATAGTTAACATGTATATTAAAGTATATATCTTTAATCTATGCTCTCCATCATAGTCGGCTGCGACCCATTCCAAATCGCCCATTCCATTTAATGCGTCTTCAACTCTGGCAGCACTTAATGATTGTAATGTTCGCTTCCAAACAATTTCACCATTTCGAGTAAAGACTACCGCAGGTTTTCCTCGTGCCAAAATTTTCAATTCAATATCATCCACACGATAAATCGGATAAGTTGCCATCGACATATCCACCCACTCTGCAATAGCTTCATCCGAAGCTCCTGTAACTCCTATAATATCTACATTTAGTTGTTGAGCCAAATCATCGATGATATTTATGAGATATGTATATGTAATACTGATATCATCCAAATCGGAAAGAACAAAGATGAGCTGTTCTCCTTCACGACGTATCACATCACCGGTTATATCATTTCCATTTTCTATAACAGCTATTCCTGCTGCTCCCCCCTCTTTATCTTTATTTATAGATTCAACATTCCGTCGCTCTACAAATGTCCACGTTGTATCCCCGTCGGCAGGTATATCTTCGATATTAAATTCATGTATTTTTCCATCTTTTTCATAAACAAAAACAAAAGAATCTTCGGTGTTATTTTCTTCTTTAACATTCAAAATAGATTGCCCAACCTTATACGGTCTAAAATCAACCATAGGCTGATAAAAATAGCCATAGGAAGTAACAACAGTTATAAATATTATGGTTAAGAATGTTACGATCCACTGAATACTCGGACTATAGAAATTACCTAAACGCACATTATATCGCAATAAATATATTATGACTATAAGCAAGACTACATTTTTGAAAAAAGTAGCCGTATTACTCATAACAACAGCCTCTCCGAAACATCCACAATCAGGCACAGCATTGGTTATAGCCAGCCATAATGTAAGCGGAGTCATAACTAACATGAACATAAATGAGAGCCATACAGAAACTCGTCTATATGCACCAACTAACAGACAAACGCCTAAAACAAACTCAAATATAGAAACAGCAAATGCTCCAAAAAGTAGAAATGGCGATAGCCAATCCCATCCAAGAACAGCTATATAATCCTCAAATTTATAAAGTACGCCCCATGGATCCACAGCTTTCACAAAGCCGGAAAAAACAAATACCGAACCTACAAGCAGCCTCAATATAAGTATCACCCAACGTGACCATTTACCGGTGCTTTGCCCTTTATTTTTTGTCATCACCTAATTTTATCAAGCCAAATAAAGAGTAGTTCACTATATCCATAAAATTGGAGTCAATACCTTCTGAAACAATAGTTTCTCCATTATTATCTTCTATTTGTTTTATTCGTTCCAATTTTGTCAATATTATATCGGTATAAGAACTTACACGCATATATCTCCACGCTTCATCATAATCGCTGTTTTTGTTAAACATCAGACCGGTGGTAAGCCCCATATAATGATCATATAATTCCAGCGCCTTATTTTCATCAATGTCAACCTTATCGGCATACCCTAAATCCAATTGAATAAGAGCCATAATACCATAATTTGCCATTCCCATAAACTCCGGATATATGCCTTCTCCTACCTTGGACTCTTTTTTAACTTCCAAAGTACGAATACGACGTGCTTTTATAAAAATTTGATCAGTAAGAGACTTTGGTCTCATCAATCTCCATGACGCACCATAATCATGCATCTTTTTCTTAAAAATATCACGGCATAAGCCTATTACATATTCAAATTCTGCTTTAGTATCAGCCATATAGTATCTGTATTATTTATTATCAATATGCGTTCTTCTCACCTCTGAAAACATTCCATACAGTAAGGAACATTATCTTTAAATCCAGAAAGAAATTCCAGTTTTCAGCATACCATACATCATATTCAACACGCTTTTCCATTTGCCATAAATAATCGGTTTGTCCTCTATATCCATTTACTTGAGCCCAACCGGTTATACCCGGCTTTATGGTATGTCTCAACATGTATTTATCTATCAATGCACTATAATCTTTCGTATGTTTCAACATATGAGGTCTTGGTCCAACGACCGACATTTCACCCTTCCACACATTATAAAACTGTGGTAACTCGTCAATACTTGTTTTACGTAAGAAATCTCCTAATCTGGTTTTTCTAGGATCTTCTTTTGTTGCCTGCTTTATATCTGCCTCATTATTGACTTTCATCGTTCTAAATTTGTAACAATAAAATTCTTTTCCTCTCAAGCCTGTTCGTTTCTGCTTAAAAAATATAGGTCCCGGTGATGATAATTTTATTGCAATACCTACCGGAATCAGGACTAGAGGAGACAATATTAAAACTATCGAAGAAACAACAAAATCAAATAGTCTCTTGACAAAACGATTAAGTGTATTATTTAATGGATTTGAACGTATCGACATTATAGGGACTCTACCTATCGAATCCAGTGTAAACTGTCGCACTACAGTCTTACCTATTTGAGGTAAATAATAGAAATCAACAGCATTGGACTCAGCTAAATGTATCATTCTTGACACTACAAAATCACCTGTCAAAGCACAATACATTTCATCTACTCCATATTCCTTTATAAATTGTTCCACATCACCCAATTCACCTTTATAGCAGTTACAACCTTCGGAATTCTCTTTGTTATCAAACATACCTAAAACCTTGTAACCATATCCTTGATCGGACTCCAATTCTTCAAACAAACGTCTCCCTGTTGTATTACATCCTACAATCACAACTCGTTTAAAATTGAATCCTCTTGTACGATACGCCTTTAATATCTTTCGTGAAATAATCCACCATATACTCAATACTATAGAAAATGAGCCATAAAATATTCCATACGTTTTGAGTGAAATTTCACCGAAATCAAGAAAAGAAACTATAAGAAGGAATACAAAAGCATGCGTCAACACAAGTTTCAATGTATTCATCACCACTTTATCGGCAAAGACTACACGTTTTCCATGTATATCAGCAACTAATGAATGTGCTACAATAAGACTGACATTTAAAGCAAACCATATATGTTTTGTATAAAACACATCAGTACTATCACCAATCCCGCATATTCCCATCAACACAAAAATGATATTGAGAACTACAAAATCGGCAATAGTCAAGATTCCTCCTATAAAATGCCCATAACGTCCTTTTTTATTCATAAAAACATCAGTCAATAAAAAACGACCTAATAAACAACGTCGGCTGCACCTATAATGGTACAGCACGACTTTGTTAGAATTTATATTGCGTTGTTTTTAAATTTTATTATCTATCAAATTTATTTTCTTTTCAATCAATGCCAAATCATCTTTAATTTTTTGGATTCTACGTTCCATTTCTTTTAACATTGAATTTCCATTCTTTGATGTAGCATTAAAGAAGCCCATATTATTTTCAAAAGTCTTCAACTCATTGCGCTTTTGCTCATAGCTTCTCACCAAATATTCACGTTCACGATAAATCTTATCTTTGTCGGTCATTTGGCTTATTGAGTTTTCATAATTACTCAATGTAGCTTTCACTTCTTTCATGTCAAATTTATCAAACGCCCTATCTATCGCAGTCTTATATTCTGTATAAATTTTATCTTTTTCTTTGAAAGGAACATGTCCTATTTCCTGCCATTTCTTCATGAGTTCACGAACCTTCTTACCGCCTTCGGTTTCATTTTCATCATCAAGAATTGTATTTATAGAAGAAATAACCTCCTTTTTAGCTTTCAAGTTTTCATGTTCAACCTTTCTGGTATTGTTTGTCTGTTTGTTCTTTGCTTCAAAGAATGCGTCACAAGCTGTAATGAATCGTTTCCACACCGCATCGCTTTGTTTCTTTGCAACAGAACCAATTGTTTTCCACTCCTTCTGCAAAGCAACCAACACATCGGCGGTTTTCTTCCAATCTGTAGAATCTTTCAACGCTTCAGCTTTTTCACATAATGCAATCTTCTTTTGTAGATTTGAAGATAATTCTTCTTTCATTGACTTGAAGAATTCAGCCTTCTTTGCAAAAAACTCATCGCATGATTTACGGAAACGAGTAAACAAATCGGCATTTACCTTACGTGCAGCAAAACCTAGCGTTTTCCACTCATCCTGCAATGCAATCACCACTTTTGTAGCTTCGTCCCATGCAGCATACGTTTTTAGCTCACTCCAATCCATTGCCTCAAGTTTTTCACAAATGGAAATTTTGGCAACTTCATTTTCCTTTTCCTTTGACTTACGATCTTCAAAGAAAGCCTGATACTTTTTGTTTATTACCGAAGAAGCATCTTTGAATTTTGACCAAAGCTCTTCACGCAATTCTTTTGCCACAGGACCGGTTTCACGCCACTGTGTATGTAGTTCCTGCAATCTGCGAAACGCAACAACCACATCTTCCTTTGCACCAAGTTCCTCTGCTTCTTTACACAATTGCTGTTTGATTTCCAAATTTTTCTTAAAATCATAATCCCGCAATTCTTTGTTGATTTTCAACAAATCGTAGAAACTTTCGGTTGCCTGTTGATATTCTTTCCACAAATCGGTAGAATCGGTTGCAGGAACCTCACCTATTGATTTGAATTCTTGTTGCAATTGTTGAACTTTATTGTATTGCTTGTTTACGCTATCCGGATCAACTGCAATAGCTTTTATTTCTGCAATAATAGCACGTTTACGTTCCAAGTTCTGCTGACGTAAAGCCTCTTGTGCATTATTGAATTCAGCGCGTTTCTCCTTTATTTGATTTAAAACTGCTTTTAATTTAGCCTCATCTTCATCTTCTCTGGTAGCAAAAGCTGCCTCCTCATTTCCTTTTGCAAGGAATTCAGCCTTCTCAGATTCAATCTCAACTTTTCGTATGTTATAAAAAGCCATCTTGATTTGAGCTACTGTGTCACGCACAGTATCTATCGGCTCATCCAACAAAGCTTCTAAAGCGTCGACCAACTCACTCTTAGACAAAGAGCTATAATCTACCGGCGTTTTTTCTGGCATTTCTGCTACTGCTTCTTCAGCCAAATTTACCACTTCCGAATTTTCTTCGGTTTTCTCTGTCACAGATTCTGTAGCTTGTTCTACAGTTTCTTCATTCAAGGTTACATCTTTTTCCAAGTTTTCACCGGTTAAAGATTCTTCACGCAAATTCATAATCAAAATATTTTATGAGTGGCAACATTGCCACATCCACACTTCAAAATACAAATATACAAATTTCTAATTGTTCCAAAAATTTTTACTCTAAAAATTATCTTTCAAAGGAATAATTTCACATCCTTAGTTCCGTTTTCCATAAAAAAGCGTAGTACAATTAGATTCTTTTAAAATATCTTTTGCCACCCGGCTTATATCTTCAACAGTAAGTGATCGATATTTATAGGTTTCGGTATTAATATCACCGGCACACGAAGAAAACTCATAAGAACATAGTTTTGTCGCTTTTTCCAAATAACTTATATTTTCAAACTGTTCTTTTGAATCCAACTTGTTCACATATTTTGTTATCTCATACTCGGTGGCACCTTCTCTCAAGAAATCATTTAATTCTTTTTGAATAGCTGCTTCTCCCTCCTCATAAGTTACACCATCACGCAAGTATCCACGCACATAAAACAAACCGGGATCAATGCTACCTCCAACCGACGCATCCAACGACGTAAACACATCGCTTTTCATTAGTACATTCCGATAGAATCGTGCCGAATTACCATTTGCAAGAATATCACTTATAATATCACTTGCTTGATAATCTACATCCGCCCTACCACACATATGATATGCCTTTAATATCATATTTTTAGGTACATCACATTCTTTTCTAACCATTCTAGGAGTCGTCTGTATGGGTTCAACAGGCAAAATTTGTTGTTTTACATTACGACTTTTTATATCTCCAAACCATTTTTCGGTCAATTCTATCGCACGTTCAAAATCAATATTCCCCGATACGCACATAATCAAATTATCGGTAGAATAATGATTATTAAAGAAATTCCATGCGTCATCAAGTGTTGCATCGACAATGACATCGGTACTTCGTCCTATAACCGGCCACATATAAGGGTGAACGGTATAAGCATTTTCTCTTATTATATGTCCCACATCACCATAAGGCGTATTAAGGCAACGTTGCTTGAATTCTTCTACAACCACACTCTTTTGTGCTTCAAATTTCTTTTCGGTCAACGATAGTTGCAACAATCGGTCACTCTCTAGCCAAAAAGCAGTTTCCACATTATGAGCCGGAACTATGTCATAAAAATTTGTCATATCGTTACTAGTCCAAGCATTGCTTTCTCCACCTGCTGCTTGTAGTGGTTCATCAAAAGATTCGGAATTCAACGAACCGCTGAACATGAGATGTTCAAACAAATGGGCAAAACCCGTTTTTTCAGGATTTTCATTCCTTGCTCCAACCTTATATAATAAATTTAACGCTACCATCTTAGTGGTAGCGTCTTTGTGATGAAGCAACCTCAGCCCATTGGCTAAAGTATATGTTCTAACTTCTATCATTCAATAATTTTTGCTGAAATTATCTTTATGTCTTCTTTGGGACGATCATTTCGGTCTGTTTCAACCGTCTCTATCTTAGAAACGATATCAAGACCCTCAAGAACTTCTCCAAACACTGTATATTGATTGTCTAAATGAGGCGTTCCACCCACTGTCATATATGCTTCACGTTGTTCAGGCGTCAATTTTGCAGGATTCTTTGCAGCTTCTGCCTCTGTTTCAGCAATCAACTGCTGGCGTAGAGCCTCAACTGCAGCAGTATCTTTTGCCATTCTCATCTTCATAAGTTCTTTTTGATGTGCAGCTGCTTTTGCTTGGAAAATGTTTTGCATATTCATCATTTGCATTTGCTTTTCCATTTGAACAAGTTCTTGCTCGTTGTATTTTTTACCGGTTACAATATAAAATTGAGAACCGCTTGAACGACGTTCCGGATTAACTTGATCGGCTGTGCGAGCTGCTGCCAAAGCTCCGCGTTTATGGAAAAACTTAGGATAAACAAATTCAGCTTCCACCGTATAGCCCGGATCACCAGTACCAAGCATTTGACCAGGTTTTGCCGTTTTTGAATTACCGTCACCTGTTTGAATCATAAATTTATCGATAACACGATGAAACAATACTCCATCATAATATCCTTCTTTCACTAGTTTCACAAAATTGTCGTGATGCTTAGGAGTTTCCTTATATAATCCCAATACAATATCACCAAGTGATGTTTTAAGTTCTACTTTTGTCATTTCAGGTAAAATTACGTTTATTTTCTTCGTTTCTGTTTGTTGTTGCTGCGCATTTGTTCCATTACTGCAACTCATTAACATCACAATAAAGGAAAGACATATTATATTTCTCATTATGCTATTTTTTAAATTCCTATAGGATATAAACGTTTATAAATTCGACGGAAGTTATCATCAGTTTCACTCAATTGCTCCACATGCTCCTTATAATCTGCTCCCCACACACTCACAGCCAAGTCTCCAAGATATTTTCGTTCACGATCTTTTTCTATTGCTGCTTTTATCAGGCAATCGATACTTTCGGCATATTTTTCTTTATCTATTGCATTAAGATAGCGCGCCGCACTTACTACAAATTGCCCCGACATGTCAACATTTATGATATTTTCAGCCAATTCAAGCATTATATCGTCAATCGTTCCTATATTATTGGCAATATATTCGTATGTCAACAGTCCATCAGGGTCTTTAGACAATTGTTTCCTTAAATTTTCATCCATTTAAATACAATTTATATCAAAGTAAGCGCAAATATACGGAATAAATTTTGAAAAACATAATTGTTCCCGATTTCGGAGATTATCACATCTATTCGCCGAAAAAAATCGGCGAATAATTTGTTTAATTACCGAAAACCACATAAATTTGCCTAAAATCATAATTATATGAGGTATATACACGACTATAAAGATTGGTGGCAGTTTCGCTATGATAATCAACAAATAATAAATGAATTAGGGCGAATACGAGCAAAGCAAGGCATTGTTTTAGGGAAAATGTTATCTTTAGGTTTTGACTCACAAGATGAAGCAATGCTGACGAATATGTCGCTTGAACTTGTTCGTTCTTCAGAAATTGAAGGAAAAGAACTGAATCTTGAGGAAGTTCGTTCCTCAATAGCACGTAGATTGGGCTTTGATGTAGCAGGTATTGTGCCTGTTTCCCGATATGTCGATGGTGTCGTAGAAATGCAGTTAGATGCAACTCAGAATTATAATCAAGAATTATCTCATGACCGACTTTTCGGATGGCACAATGTACTATTCCCAACCGGCATGAGTGGTTTATATCGTATAGATGTTGGTAAATATCGTTCCGGCGAAATGCAAGTTGTGTCCGGTGCTATGGGTAAAGAAAAGGTACATTATCAAGCTCCTTCCGCCAAACGCGTACGCGAAGAAATGGAACGTTTTATTAATTGGGTAAATAATAGTGATAATATTGATGCTGTTTTAAAAGCTGCCATTGCACATTTATGGTTCATTTCAATACACCCTTTTGACGACGGCAATGGTAGAATAGCAAGAGCCATGACCGATATGCTCCTTGCCCGTTCAGAAAATTGCAGCAAACGTTTTTACAGCATTTCAGCCGAAATAAAAGTGTTGCAAAAGGAATATTATGAAGTGCTGGAACGCACGCAACATGGAAATGGCGATATTACCGAATGGCTTTTATGGTTTTTACACTGCTTCGAACAAGCATTGGTTTCAACCGAAGATACATTATCATCAGTAATGCGTAAAGCCGCATTTTGGGAACACAACCGAAATGTTTTTTTTAATGACAGGCAAAGAAAACTATTAAATATGCAATTTGATGGATTTTTTGGCAAACTCACGAGTAGTAAATGGGCTAAAATTGCAAAATGTTCAACAGATACTGCACTAAACGACATCAATGATCTAATAGCTAAAGGTATATTACGGAGAACTGCTGAAGGTGGACGCAGTACAAACTATACATTAGTGGATTTTAATTCATAATGGTTGATTTTCCAAAAGAGTTGATGACAAGATAGGTAAATCAGTGTAAACGTCTAAGATAAAAAAATGGTACATGTGCGGTTATATGTTTACCGCGCATGTACCAATCTTCCACATTTTATTCCTAAATTCCGGTATATTATTTAATTAAAACTTTAACGGTTTTGCCTGCACGTTTCTTGATATATACACCTTGAGTAAGATTATCTTTTGTTACTTTCACTCCTTGCAGATTATAATACTCCGCATTGGCGTCAACATCAGCAAGCGTTTCCTCCACTCCGGTAAGATCGTTATTGATTGTTGCAGATGTATCTGCCGGCTTATATTGATTACTTTGAGGATCGTTTAATACTACATTTTTTAGTTGAATTATTTGAGTGCCATTGAAATTTTCATCCGCTACTACTTTACAACTTATCAAGGCATCTCCCGATACTCCTAAAAAAACAGAATTTGTTAAACTAACAGCAATGATTCTTATTGCTCCATCTTGTTGCAACGCCGATGAGAGGCTATGATCATCTATTTGTTCTTCTGTTATTGATAATTGGTACTTACCATTTGATTTTGTTGCAATACTCAATCCTTCCGGTAGATAAATATCGGCTTGAACAGAACATATATTCACGTCATAATCAAGATAGATATACACTGTTTTCGTTTCCCCTGCACTGATGTCAAAATTTTCAAAATACATACTATTTTCAGCATTTGCATTACTTACACATAACATTAGCAATAATGCCGAAAGAATTTTTGAACTTTGTTTTAAAATAGATTTCATAATACTTAATTTTATTTGTTAGAATTTCTGATTATTAATTTATTCCGTACCCAATATTTTAGCTATCAATACTGTTACATCGGTTACATTCACTTCACCATCATCGTTTACGTCAATAACAGTAGCATTAACACCTTCTGTATTACCTAAAATGTAACTGATAAGAACTGTTATATCGGTTACGTTCACTTCACCGTCGCTGTTCACATCTCCTGCAATTACGGTAGTCGATGTATCTGCGGCAAATGTCACTTGCAATTTACATGTGCCTGCGGCAATAGCCGGAGTTGTAAACACACCTTCATATAGTTGGTCGGTCACATCTTCACCACCGTAAGTAACACTCTCTATTTTATATCCTTCTTCCGGCTGTATCAAGAATGAGATTGTATCTCCTTTCTGGATACGCAAACTAGAACCATCACTCACGTTGGCTTTTATACTGCTCACATCCACTGTTGTTTGCACATCTTCAGTTTCATCTGCCATAAGCCTTATACCTTTTGTTAAGCTAAGCATTCTTGCCCCGTTTCCACCATTATTATGTCCGTGATGTTTATGCCAATCTTTATCGAACCAAATGTGTCCGTGATGATGATGACCTTTACCATTTCCACCACCGTTTCCACTGCCGGTGTCATCCCCTTCACTGGAACCGCTATCATCGCTACCGGTGTCACTGCCTTCTCCGCCTTCATTATCTCCTGTACCTGTATCTCCGCTTTCATCATCTGTCGGTCCGCTTATTTCAACATCAACCTGACCTTTATCCGACACGCTGACGAATCCGCCCCAATATGTAGCATCATAGTAATCGAAAATATTATCGGTAGGAATAGACAGGACACAAGCAATATTATCCACTCCCGAGAACGGTTCAGAATTAGCAACCAAGGTAGGTGGAACGGTACAAGGTACACTCATGTTGATTAAGCCGGTACAGTTGGCAAATGAATTCGTTCCTATCGAAGTCAAAGACTCAGGGAAATTAATTGTGGTAATAGAAGAACATCCATCGAATGCATGATCAGCAATTGATGTCAGTGTTGTGCAATCTGATAGTTCAAGTGATGTCAAGCCTCTACAACCATAAAAGGCATAGGTTCCTATCGTAGCCAGTGCTGTGCAACCAGACAGTTCAAGTGATGTCATAGCATAACAATATCTAAAGGCATAAGACTCTATGCTTTCAAGAGTTACAGGGAAAGTGATGTTTTTAAGGCTGTAACAACCGTCAAACACATAACCGCCTATTGCTTTTAGTGAATCAGCCAAAACTACTGTTTGAAGTTTGGTACACCCTGTGAACACCGAAGAATTTAATGTTGCCAACTTAACAGCACCTGCCATATTTACACTTTTAAGTTCAGTACATCCATCAAACACACTACTGCTTAAAGACCCTAAGTTTGTAGCCCCAGTCATGTTCACTATTTTCAAACCTATACAGTCATGAAATGCATAATTGTTTAACATTGTCAAGCCCTCAGCCTTTGACATATCCACTACTGTTATACTTGCACAGTTCGAAAAAGCGTATGTCCCTATTGATTTCACATTAGCCTGTATCAACAAAGTACCACTGATAATTTTGCAGTCATAGAATGCTTTAGAACCTATTGTTTACAATGTTTCAGGTAAAACCAACTCATCACCGAGTACTGTACAACCTGAGAATGCATTATCACCAATGGTTTTCAATCCGTTTGGTAGTTTAACACTTAACAATGTTGTTTTATTGAGGAAGGCATCTGCCGGAATCTCTGTAACATCGGTATCACTTATATCCAGATGAAGTAGAGAAGTCATATTACTATTGATTTTAGTAAAATCATCTGCATTAAGTGTGCCGTGAACGGTCAAATTGGTAATAAGACCAAGATCTACCCCTATATTAAAAAGAGCTCTTGACAATCCGCCGGCTGTTTCATTAGTTACCTCTACAAAACTTTCTGTATAAATAGAATACTTACCCCACATAGTATCTGATTTATATGCCTCATTGCCACTTTGAGGAACAAACACAATTATTGATGAAGGTAACGTACTACTTTCTAAAATAGGAGGAGTTGAGGCTAATATATCACATTCTTTATAAGACGTATTATTAAATGCATATTTTCCAATATTTTTATACTCTCCAATAAATCTAATCTGCCATTCAAACCACTACAACTATAGAAAGCATAATCTCCTATGGAAGTAACACCGGCAGGAATTTCTATTGAAGTTAAGCCACTACATCCCATGAAAGCATAATTACCTATGGAAGTAACTCCGGCAGGGATTTCTATTGAGATCAAACCACTACATCCCATGAAAGCATTTTCTCCTATACCAATAACCTTTAATGTATTTCCTTCAATCGTAATACTTTCCGGTATTGTTATATCCCCTGAATACATTGAAACATTATTACTTATTACACAAACTTCTGTTTCAGATAAAAGACCATAATATATTCCATCTACAAGAAATTGTTCATTATAAAATTTATTCCAATATTCAGCCCCATTATATAATAAACCACAACCATCAACAACCTCCAATTTTGCACGATATGAATCAAATGTAGAAGCCCCTACCGTTGGTGGTGTTGTTACTTCACATTTTATATTTGACAAATTACTACATCCATAAAATGCATAATCGCCAATATTATTTATTCCTTGTGGTATTGATACTGATGCCATACCGGATAAAAATGCAAATGCAGATTTAGCTATCGATGTTACTGTATATGTTGTATTTTCATAGTTAACCGCTTCGGGAATTATCACATTTCCACAAGATTTATCATAATCAATTGTTACAAGCTCCACTGTAAAGGGGGCTTGCGCAGATGTTATTTTATAGTATATACCATCTACACTAAAGTCACTCACAATGTTGGTTTTATCCGGAATAAACATATATGCTGCAATACTCTTTCCTGCTACATACTGATATATAGTAGCTGTATTATTTTTCGTTTACTTCTACACTAAAGGAATTCATGTAATTACCACACCCATCGATATTGAAACTTGTAACAGTTTTGCCAGTGGACATTTTTTTCACAGCAAATGAATCTGATCTTGCACCACTTGTATCAACAGCCGGTACTATGTAATATATTTCATTTCCTATTCTAAATACATCGAATCCAATACATGTTGCATCGTAATCAAAACCTATGTCTTCACCCTTGTCATTTGTAAGAGTAATAAAATCATTTCCTGCAACAGAACGCATCATCAAACGGTTTGACCTATGTCTATAATAAACGGTTGGTGTTTTTGTAAAATTCGTTACCTCATCAATAGATGTAGTAATAACGTCAGCTTGGGTTGTATGATCTAAACCACAGGTGGAGCTATATGCTTGTTTTCCATCAACTAAATTTATTGTTGATATATAAGTTGAACCAGATGTCGATATAAAGAGAAATCCGTTATTCAAGACATCTCCAATAGCTCTTCCCATATAATCCATTCTAGCATTTTGCATAACACTTGGCAATGTTAATTCAACAAATTTAAAATCATCACCATTACTATTAGCCGGAATTATTACAAACAATCTGGAACTATCTGCAGTAGGAAATTGTAAATTTACAATTATATTATTGGCATTATCCTTTGTTATTGCCATTCCTAATGTATAAGCAATAAAAGTTCCTGTTTCATCAGTTATTCCATAATTATTATCCGATAAAAATTTGTTTACATTATAAGATTTTTCCATCTTACCATTTGAATTCCAAAATTCTACCATTCCCGTACTCTTATTGGCAAAGACCAATTGACCATTCACAGCTACACAACTTTTTGCTTCAGACTGTGTATAAACATTTTCTGTAATCTTCCACAATTCCTTAATCTCTTGTGCATAGGATGTAATTGCTGCAATTACTCCTACTAAAAATAAAATTACTCGTTTCATATATTATAATCTTTTAAAAATGTTCTAAATGCAAATAAATGAAAAACTAAATCAAAAAGAAGAGAAATACTAACAACAAGCAAAATCAATGTTATATAATAAATGAGATTTAATTTTAATAATTCGTATAGTAATGAACTTGATATAGTTAATAGTGTAAATATTAAGTTAAAAGAAAAAGAAGCACAAATTGCATCAAAAGGTATTTTTCCATCATTAGCTTTAGTTGATAATCGTTTTATAACAGTAGAAGAGCACCCTATAACAATTGTATATCCAGTAATAATAAAGCCTAAAATAGTACCAAAGATGTTTAATATTTGTTCAATAATGTTATTGATTTCACAGATGCCAAAGCAATTCAGCAAAATAAAAGAAAAAACAATTAATGCACCAAATAGTAAAAAAGTTAGAATTTTGTTAATCGAACCAATATTAGTAAAAGCATCTTTAATAATTGTTGTTAGTGAAACTTTTTTAGCCCCTTCATGATAGGCATTTACTTCTTGTTTATTATTCATAATTTAAAGTTTTTTATTAGTGTCCGATAAAACTTTTTTTTGACGGAATAAAAAAATAGGGCTGAT
>CAZTFX010000048.1:0-16336 GCA_964613095.1 uncultured Muribaculaceae bacterium
CAAATATACAAATAATACACTGATTAACAATGGATTAATTTATAGAACCTCCCAAGTATTATTTACGCCAATGAAGCAGATGTCTTGAATGTCGCAATGTTCGGTATGACAGCAAAACAGTGGAGAGAAACAAATCCTGAGTTAAAAGGTAATATTCGGGATTATGCAACAATAAACGAACTCATTTGCTTATCAAATATGGAGAGCTTAAATGCGGTTTTCATTGAAGAAGGACTTTCACAACGTGAAAGACTTATAAAACTCAACCAAATTGCTATTCAACAAATGAAGGTTTTAGAAGAGGTTGAGAATAGACGATTATTGAAATAAGACAAGTTAAAAATAGGACATAGAAAAGAGTTGTTAGACAAAGACTGTGCAAACCGAGAGCAGAATAAAACTTGTTTTAATTATGCCGAGGTGTAGCCTGTTTTATGTAAAGCATAACGCAGAAGATTGGTGCAATCTTGAAGTTTTCAAATCGTTACCAACAACTTTCTATCATAGCATTCGCTATTTGTGTATCAATCAGATACGGGATAATTGATTATCCTTAGCAAAAATACGTAATTTGTTGTATTGTTGCACCTTTCAGGGGGGGGTACAAAGCAGAACGAGGTTGTGCTACCGCACAACCTCGTTCTTGAGTTTATTCTGTGTATAGCGTGAATCACGCCATTCAGAAGTTACATTACTTTTTAAGAGACTTCAAAGATTTTCCGGCTTTTACATTTACTTTGCCGAAAGCAGCTTTCTTTACGCTTGATGTTGTAACAGCTGCAGGAGTTTCAGCATTCTTAGTCAATGTTGACATAGAGAACTTATCCAAATATCCTACTGCTGAATTATATTCGGTATCACAAGCAACCCAGGCAAGGTCATCCGATTTCAAAGTACCGTCAGCAGTAATAGTGAACGGAATAAAGTCATTACCTAGGATTGAATATGTAACTGAGCCGTAAACGGTTCCATCACTCATTGTCACGTCACCAACTTTCCATCCTGCTCCAACATATAATACTGCTGCATCAAGATCGAAGTAACCGATAACCTTTGAACCATCCAACAATAAGTTGCTTACGATTACAGCTTTTCCGTCACTTGGAATACCAAAATTAGCATATCCATCGTATGAAGCAGCTCTTTCAATAAGAATATTTTCACCAAGTGAATAAGAAATTCCATCGTATGCACTCACACCTACACCCTTGAATGAACCTAGTACCATATCTTCGGTTGCAGTGAAGTCGAACATCTTCCACCATGCTTCTGTGCTTGTGAATGCTTCGTTAGAATTACCATAAGCGTCGGTTACAGCTCCTTCGGCAATGCTTACGGTTACAATGTCACCGGGAGCCGGAGCTTCAGGAAGAACAAAGTAAATTATATTGCCATTTACAGCCCAACGTTCAGAATCAAGAGTGATAGTCTTCACACTCTTTGCACCTGTGTAAGTTACCGAGAATGCATTTTCAGCTACTGCACTTACAGGATATACATTATAATCAAGAGTGACAGTACCTATGAATGTTTCCCAATTTTCAATTACAGAACCATGTTCAGGAGCTGTAATATTGGCATCGGTGATAGCAAATGTAGTTGTTGCATTTTGACCATATAGACCAACAAAGTCACCAGCAGTAGTACTAAAACCACTACTCAAAGCATTACAAGGTTGTCCCACAGCATCAACAAATGCACCTGCTTCCCAACTGAATGCTACAAATGCACCGGCAGGAGTGTTAGGCACTGCAATAGCAATTTGATTGCCGGAAACAGCAACTTGTATATCTTCAACTTCTTCAGGAGCAATAACGCCACTTACCAGATCCTTATACTTGTAAGTAACAGCAGTTACAGCACCTTCGCCACGAGCAATTGATTCAGAGAATAATACGTACATTACTTTTTCGTCCTCGTCATATCCATATTGAGTAGGACGTGGAGCAAGAGCATCGGTAGTTGTTACAGCTTGAACAGCCACTTCACCGATAACACCTTTATCATTACCAGCCACAGCATAGATTTGGTATGTTGTGTTAGGTAAACATAGAGGAGTACCATTTGCCGAACGCATATTGTAAGTGAATGTAGCATTATCGCCTGAAGTACTTACCACCTTATTGTAAAGGCTTGAGTAAGCACCTTTGTAAAGAGAAGTTGCATTTAATTCGGCAGCTTCGGCAGATTCATCTACCAATACCGAATAATAAGCAGCATTAGGAGCATTCACACTGAATGTGAATGTAGAGTCGGTAGTCTCAGTTACAGTGATAGTGACAACAGGACCTTCACCATAATTTTCAGTAACAGGATCATCGAAGGTTGCACAGCTTGTCATGAAAAGACCGCCGATTGCCATTAGGCTATATAATATCTTCTTCATAATCTGATCTTAATTTAAAATTATTATTTTTTAAGAAATGTCGCACCCACAAAGATATTATACCATGCACCTTGAGTTGGAATATATGAACCAAACCAATCGGTTGTTGTCATATTACCATTTTCATCAATAGCAAATGTAATATATCCACCGGTAGGAATATTTTCCTCTCCATCAGGACCATAGAATCCTTCAAGCGAAATATCACCGTATGAACTTGAAACAGCAATTGTCTGTGCAATAGGTATTTTCATTTCTGTCAAATCCTCATTAACAATACCATAAACATTATTTCCGGTACCATTCAACACTAATGGATAAATCCATACTTTGCTGATATCACTATCGTCCTTAACAATTTGCAATGTCCATTCTGAATCACCATAGAAATAAGAATATGCCTTTGCAGTGAATGAGCCAAGAATCAATTGCAATGGGTGTTCATTGTCGGCAATTGTAATAGTACAAGTAGTAGCCTTGCCAAGATTTACACCTGTGGCAGAAACAATATTAAGAACCAACTTAACATCACCACCGAACTCATTATTATCTATGATATTAAGCTTAAGGCTTTGCTGAGGAGCCTCGCCGGTGAAAGACACTGTTTTTTCGCTTGCGAAAGTATAGTGTACACCCTCCACTGCAGTCGTAGCTTCAGCATCCACCTCTATAGTAGCAGTACCATCAAGCCCTGCAAGTGAAGAAAGAAGCATAGGAACTTCCAACGATTCACCAAATTCATCAACGCTTAAAGAAGTGCTGGTAAAAGCTACAAAAGCGTCGGCATCATCAAATTCAGGATAGTCATTAGGGTTACAAGAAGTGAAGAATATCACCACTGCAGCCAATGCACCATATATAAAATTAAACTTTTTCATTTTCGTAACACTCGTTTAATGGATTAATAACCGTCGTTTTGTACCATGTTTTCATTAGCCTCGATTTCACGACGTGGAATCGGCAATGCCCATTGATAGCTTGGGAACGCAACGTCCTTGTTGTTTACATCATCAAAGTCGGTACGTGTAAGAGATTTTTTGCAACGAGCATAGTCATAGAAGATATGACCTTCAAATGCAAGTTCACGACGACGTTCGTCAAACACACCTTGCATAGTTGCAGCAGCAGTAGAACAGCCACGCTTAGCAGCAATAGCAGCCAAATCACTTTCAGCAGTTACACCGGTGATTTTAGCACCGTTGATGATTGCTTCGGCACGGTTCAAATACATTTCAGAAAGGCGAATCAATGGCACGTTGGTAGTGCGAGGTTGAGGACCTTCCTTACCTGTGTACTTACCGCAGTAGTATTCACCTTCATGTTCTTGATACATTTCAAGACGCACGTCACCGTCTTCATATAGGTTGATCAAGTCCATTGTAGCACACACATCGGCAGAACCATTGTCTCCGAAATTGGTGATATATGGAAGGTGAGTCCACCCTGAACCATCCCAATAAGCATTCAATTTATCACCGAATACTTCAAAGATGTATTCACCACCAGCAGGAGCAACAGCAGCACTGAACATAGTCTTATATTCAGCAGCATTTGCAAGCTTGTAATCACCACTGTTGATTACCTTAGTAGCATAATCGGCAGCTTTTTGCCATTCACCCATATACAAGTACACGCGAGATAGGAATGCACGCACTGTGTTCTTATTGGCAGCAGCAGCAGGGTCATTTACACCTTCACGTGCAAAGTCATCAGCCATCAAAGTTTCAGCATCAATCAAGTCTTGAACGATTTGAGCATAAACTTCGGCAACAGTATTACGAGCAGGATAACCGTTTTCGGTAACAAGAACCACAGGAACACCCAATGATTCAGGTGCATAAGTGTAAGGTTGTCCGTAAGTTGTTACCAAGTTATGGTGACACAAAGCACGCACGAAAAGTGCTTCAGCTTTCAAGTTGTTCAAGTCCTGTTCTGTCACATTGCGTTCAGCCGACAAATCAAGAAAGTCAACGTTGTTGATAACATTACAAGCCCATGTAATTGTATAGTAAGCATAGCTCCACACAGGTGAAGTAGAACTTTCGTTGTAGTTCCAAGAACAATAACCTGTATAACGCCCTGAACCCGGTTCCATAAGAGGCTTCTTTGCATTACCGCAACGCATTTCAGAACTTAGAATATATTCACCGTCATACCAACTTGCACTTTGGAACATTGTGTAAAGAGCCGCAGTAGCTTTGTCCAGACCATCGTAAGTCGATAGTGTCATTTCATTGCTTTGAGTCAATTCCGGTTCTTTTTCCAAGAAACCTTCACAAGACACTAATGTCATTGCGAAAAGAACTGTTAAGCCAAATATTATCTTTTTCATATCTTATATTCTGTTTTACGATGATTATTATTAGAATGTAACATCAAGACCAAGTACAAATGTCTTAGTAACAGGATAGATACCATAGCCAAGACCGGCAACACCACGTTCAGGATCCCAGAAGTTTACATCGTGGAATGTGTATAAGTTCATACCTGAACCATATACTCTCACATTGCTGATACCAGCCTTTTTCAAAAGATTCTTAGGCAATGTGTAAGACAATGTTACGTCCTTGATACGGAAATAGTCTCCATTTTCCAACCAACGGTCAGAACTCATGCTGTTTGAGTTGGTTGTATTACCTGCAATCGGTTTAGGATTACAATTGGTATCACCCGGTTTCTTCCAGTAATTAAGAGCCGAAGTCATTTGGTTCATGCTCATCTGTGTACCGTCGCTGTTCAAATAAGAATATTCAGCACCGATATACACCTTGTTACCCACCTTGAATTCACCTACTGCACTTAGGCTGAAGTTCTTCCAAGAAACTGTAGTATTGATACCTCCGGTCAACTTAGGTTCAGGAGAACCGCAATAAATCCAACGAGCATCACTCATGTTATTGGAAAGAGAACCATCTTCGGCAACCCATAGAGCTTCACCGTTAACCGGGTTAACTCCGTAATAGTCGCGTAGATAGAATGTAAACATACTCTTACCCACTACGTGGCGTAAACGTGAATCACCTGAGTAAGAAAGGAATTCTTCACCTGAAAGTTCAAGGATCTTAGTCTTGTTATGTGACAAGTTGAATCCTGCATTCCATTGCCAATCTTTCTTGTCGATAATATTCACGTCAACTTGGAATTCGATACCGGTATTACGCATTGAACCGATATTGGAAAGAATTGAATTGAAACCTGAAGTTGAAGATTGAGTTTTACTCAACAACATGTCGTCAGTCTTACGAGTATAGAAGTCGATAGAACCTGTTACACGGTTAACAAAACCGAAGTCGATACCAACGTTCAAAGACTTATTCTTTTCCCAAGACAAATCAGGGTTGGCAGGAGTTGAAGGAATAAGACCTGTTACACCATTGTAATAAGAAGAAGCATAAACACCATATTGTCCGTAAGAGCCGATATTATCGTTACCGTTGATACCGTAGCTTACACGCAATTTAGCCATATTCAACCAGCTCTTGTATTCTTGCATAAATGCTTCGTTATGAGCATTCCATGAAGCACCGATAGCATAGAAGAAACCCCATTGCTTGTTCTTACCAAACTTAGAGCTACCATCGTAACGTCCTGAAAGTTGCAAATAATAACGTCCGTCATAGTTATAATCGGCAATTCCTAAGAATGACATCAATGTAGCAGTTGAGTTACCGTAACCCAATTCATAATTGGAACCTGAAGAGTGATAAGGTATGTTAGGGTTAAGACCATCGGAATATCCGTAATAGTAGTGGTAAGTATCATGAGTAGCTTCCTGACCAACTAACACACGCAAATTGTGAACATCGTTGTAAACATCTTGCCAAGTAGCAGTATTAGATGTTGTAAGTGTACGATATTGAGTATTGGTAGTTTGAAGTACAGGATATCCTGATGAATAATTAGAAGCTTCAAGACTCCAGTAACGACGACCTTCCTTAAACTTCATTTCAGCACCATTATTAGTGCGAAGAGTCAATTGACGCAACGGTTTCCATTCCAAGTATATATTACCTTGAACATTGTAAGTTTTTTCCGATTGATCGTCATATTCGGCTGTTGCACGAGGGTTACTATTACTATTTTCCGGGATGTCGGTATTGTGGTTACCGTTTTCATCGTAAGCAGGAGTCCAAGGAAGCATAGTCATACCCGCAAACGCCGGGTTTGAGTAATACAATGATTGCATTGGAATATCCTCTGAATAAGTGTAACCAAGGTTCATACGAACACCTGTTTTCAAGTATTGACTCAATTCATGGTCAACATTAAAACGAGCACCAATCTTCTTGTAATCAACGCCATAATAAATACCTTGATTGTCGTGATAGTTCAAAGAGCTATAGTAAGTAGTCTTGTTAGAACCACCGGATGCAGAAATTTCATATTCTTGCATCTTACCAAGACGAGTGAAGTGATCCATCCAATTGGTTTGAAGACGTGAAAGCAATTCGTATGGACGATAATAAGAAGCACCTACAGTAGGATCGTCAGGATTCTTACCCGCATTGATAACAGCGTCGCGTTGATATTGAAGAAGTTCCTGACCGGTCATTACACCTACATTATTATCGTTGGCAAGAGCCGATACACCGAAACGAGCACGCACGTTGAAAGTATTCTTTCCAGCCTGACCACTCTTTGTTGTAATCAAAATCACACCGTTAGCAGCACGAGAACCGTAAACTGAAGCAGCAGCAGCGTCTTTCAAGACCGTAACACTTTCAATATCGCTTGGATTGATTGTTGCGATGGCATTGTTGGTATTAACTAGGTCGGCTTCATCACCACTTGATACTGGAATACCGTCAACAACATATAACGGATTATTTCCTGCATTGATTGAAGAAGTACCACGCACACGGATACTTGTTCCTGAACCCGGCTGACCTGAACTGGATGTAATCATCACACCCGCCAATTTACCTGAAAGCATCTTGTCGATAGATGTTGCCGGAACGTCTTTGATTTCATCGGCTTTCACTGTGGTGATAGCACCTGTTTTTGCTTCACGCTTTTGGCTACCATAACCCACAACAACAACGTCGTCAAGAGTATGGTCGCTGGTTTCAAGCGCTACAAGCATGTTGTCACTCACATTTACTGTCTTAGTCACAAAACCGACATAAGACACCTTAATTTGCTTAACGCCGTCAGCGATGTTAAGCACAAAAGCACCGTCAACGTCAGTTGCGACACCTTGTCCTTGTCCCACAGGCATAACTGTAGCACCTATCAAAGGTTCATTGTCGCTTGCGTTAACTACTTTACCCTTCACTGTGCGGGCGCCCGCCGCAAAAGCGATGGTACAAACTGTGATTAATAAGAATAACAGCTTTCTCATAGTTTTACATAAAAATTATACATATATTATTTTAACTCTCTATTTTCTTTATATATATTCCCCAAACTATCCTGTTTTCACACTCCTAAAAAGAGCTAACTTTATGCACTCAAAATAGCCAAAAAGGTACATTTTTGGAGATTAACATAGCTACAAAGGTACTGCATTTAACGCAATTAGCAATTAACATCTTTTTAATTTTACTATTATTTAACATTTTTTACAATACCAAACACTTTTACAGTATTACACTATATTCCTATTTTATTGATTATCTGTTTTTTGATGTTATATGTATAATATATACAAAGTATGCATAATGTTAAATAAATTAACATATACATACTTACAATTTGAAAGCTAAAACCGCCCAAAAGTTAAAAATCGATTGTTTTTCACCTAAATTTATTCAAAACTATAAGCCTATAAGAATTGGTTAATCTTTTATGGCTTTCACATTGTCGGGTTTTGAGAGATATGTAATCTTCGGAGTACCACGATAATGAATTTCGCCCGACCTTATCACCTTTGCAATAAGCGTGCTTTGAGCATTACAATTTATATTACCCGAACCGTTGACTGTAGCAGTTACATCTTGTGTCACAAGATTTTTGGCATATATATCACCGGAACCCACCATGGAGAATACGGCTTCATTACATTGCCCCAACAACTTCAGGTCACCACTTCCATTCACTTCAGCCGTAGCCGACGATGCCAACACATTGCCTGCCGATAAATCACCGCTGCCGTTAACTTGAACTGTCACCGACATCGCAGCCACTTCATCCACATCAACATCGCCCGAACCGTTAACCTGTGAAGTAAATGATTGAGCAGTAACAATGGAACAATCGATGTCACCACTACCGTTGAGCTGCATGTCAACAGATTGAGCCTTTACCTCACGACGGAAAATCACATCACCACTGCCATTAAGCTGAACCTGCAATGTTCCTTTCTCACCGGAGCATTGTACCCCATTGAAATCGATGTCGCCACTGCCATTCAACACGGTTGTAAGTTCATCGGCACGCAAATCGGTATTTGCAGTAAACTTACTGGAACCGTTTACAGTAATACTGCGCAGCTCCGGAGTGGAGAGATACAATTTACTGTGATACAATTTCTTAGAAACTTCATTACGCTTATCACTGTCCAAATCGTCCGACAGTTTCATCAGCAATTCACCTTTTGAGACGAAAATATTCACATATTGCTTGTACTCGGCAGGGCATATCAATTCGGCTTTCATATCAGCTCCTTGTGTGTACTCTATATCAATCACGGTACTGTTGGTTATTCGGTCAACAGCTCCGTTAAGGGTGAGAGGATAGACCGTCACAGGCAGAGCCGCCTCATCCTTCAAACTTTCACATGCTGACACACAAGATGACAATCCGGTCATACATGTCAATGCAAACGCCATAAGCAAACAAATTTTCTTCATATATGTATAATTTTTAAGATTTATAATCTGTTTAAAGGGTTTTTATGCCCGTTTCTATGTATTAGACGAAATAAGTCACCTTTTCGTTGCACCAAAACGCGATTTTTTTGATTTTTTATAATTTTCTTCTTGGCTCCACTCCAAAACCATATTTTTTTAAAGGATTTAAAGACATTCCGGCTATATATCGAAAAGAAAATTCAAGTTTTTATGGGTTTATGACAAAAAAAGCGTATCTTTGTACCTGAAAACAATTCGGGATGTAGCTCAGCCCGGTTTAGAGTACTCGTCTGGGGGGCGAGTGGTCGCAAGTTCGAATCTTGTCATCCCGACCCTCGAAAAAGCACTGATAATCACACAATTATCGGTGCTTTTCGCTTTTTATCAGTACACAACAAATAGAAAAATACACAGCGGATAGAATCCAAAGTATTATATAAGGTGTACTTTGTTGAGCCAATGTGGCTCCGGTCGTATTCAATCCCACAAAACCGGTAACACCCCAAGTAGATGGAATACAACCACCCACCAACTGCCAAAATTCACTCATTGCATAACGCGACCACGACACTCCCGACAAGAAAATAAATACCAACGACGTGAAAACAAACACCAAAAAGGTGGACTCACGGTCGGGGATAAACCGTTGTATCAACATTCCGAAAAAAATAACAGCAAAAAGATAAGGCAACATGAATGCCGCAATATCAAGCAGAGCTCCATTCATAGGGAAATCGAAGAAAATCGGAACAAAATGCACTACAAACACAGTAGGTATTACCATCAACATGAAATAACACACCGACTTACCTACAAGCACCGAAAATGCTCCTACACCTCTTACCTCCATCGGGTCAGCACCTCCGTTAGCCTTCGCCCTCTCGCGTGAAGTAGCTCCAAGAAAACATATTGCCAATATAATACATTGTTGAAGTATAAGCACAAGTACACCGGGCATAAGAGCCGACGCCAAACCTTGAGACACATTTCCAATCGGGACCAATTTGAACGGAACAGGCATTCCGGAACTACCGGAAACTTCGGTATCAGTCAAGTCGGCAATACGTTCTTCCTGCACTTTTATTCCCATTTCACTAGCAACCTCGGTAACAGCCATAAGCATACTCTTATAGCGCAACAAAAGGCTCATATCACAAAACACTTCGATTGTAGCCACCTCGTCACGCCCCACATTTCGAGAGAAATCAGCAGGAAAATGAATAATGCCGTAACACTCCTTCTCAGCCATTGCACGACGTGCCTCTTGCATATTTGCGGCATATCCCGCCACTTTCACATCTTGCGAAGCATTAAGATGACGGGCATATCTACGTGTCAAGTCGGTACGACAATCATCTACAACCACAACAGGAACATCACGTGCCACTTCAGGATTGTAAATTGCCGAATACACAATGGGATAGGCAAACGGTAAAAGAAACAGAAAAATAAGAACACCCAAATCTTTCCTTATTACGCTAAATTCATTGCGCCACACTCTGAATATGTCAACAATCACCTCCTTCATCATTATCAACTATAAATTATGGCACATATACCACAGGTTTCTTCATCGCATTTTTCAATCGAGGCAACAACAACAGAGATACAAGCGGAAACACAAGCAACGCTGCGTAATAGAATCGGGAATAAACAAATCCCAACCCGTTTAATGCTTGATCGATATAAATCAAGAAATAATAACGAACAGGCAAAATATAGCTGAATATTGCAATACCGGGATACATATCTTCAACGGGAAACGAATATCCGCCAAGCGAAAAAGCAAGCATACTCACCAGCGAACACACCGATAGTGCATAGCGGGGATTGGGGACAATACAACACACCGTAACGGCAAATGCCTGACATGCTATCACAAGCAGCCACATTGCAAGAAGCATTGTCCATATCTCACCATTCATGGGATAGCGAGCTACTACATAAAATATCATAAGCATGAGCCATCCCACCAAGGTAAACAACACGGTCAAAGGCAACAATTTGCCAAAAACCGATACCAAAACAGAACCTCCACCGGTATTCAACCATTCACGTGAGGTTTCATGCTTGATTTCAACTGTTATCACATAACAGGTAACCAAAACAACCATAAGCGCAAGTACTCCGGGTGCAAATGAATTTACCAAATAAACACCATAGTTCATGTGAGGGTTCCCCAGCATGTGTATTTCATTCACAAATGGCTGTAACGCAGGTTCTATCTCATCGGGAGACACCCCACGAGTTTCCAACACACCTTTAATCAATGCGCCATTGGTAAGCATGGATATAGTCGTGTACCCCTTTATCAACAAGGAACCCGGCACAAAATACCCAAAATTTATATAATATGAAAGTTCGGGATGCCGTCCCGATAATGCTTTTTCGGCAAAGCCTTCAGGAATCATGAAAAAGCCGTTTATTCTATCGCTTTTCACATAGTCCATTGCTTCGGCGTAGCTGTTCAGTTTGTATTTTATTTCCACTTGTTGCAATGAACCGAGAGTACGAGAAAGAGAACGTGACATTTCGCTGTGGTCTAAATCAACAATTGCACTCGGCACTCTATCGGCAACTCCTTTTTCCATAAGCGAAACAAGAAATGCCGTCATCCCCAGCGGTATCAACACAATACACACCAGATAGAACACAGGACGACGAACAAGCGTTATACATCCTCGCTTTACCGAGTTTTTCACACACAACAACATCACACCAACTCCTAACTCCTAACTCCTAACTAAAATAACACTCATTCCCGGGCGCAAATTTTCAATTTGCTCAAGCGGACGCGCTTTCACCTCAAAGGTCTTACTATCATACTCTCCTGCCGCCTTTGTTGCACTCCACACAGCATAGCTTCCCATATCACGAATGTAAAACACTCTGGCTCTGATAATCTTTTTGTCCAGTCCCGGTATCATTACTTCTATCTCTTTGCCCATAGTAAGCGTGTTGAGCATTTCTTCACGCACATTGAATACAATCCACGTATCTTCATTTTTCAATACACTCATTATCGGAGTTCCGGTACCAACCAATTCACCCTCCTGCGGATAAATTTCCGAGACCTCTCCATCGCATGGTGCTGTAAGGTATTGGTCTTCCAAAATCGATTCCACTTCAAGCACACTTCCACGTGCTGCATTCTTCATGGCAAGAGCTGCGGCTTTATCCTCCTTTTGAGCACCTATCAGCGCCATATCATACTGTGATTTTGCCGCCGATACACGAGCATTAGCCACTTCATAGGCAGCAAAGGCTTCATCACGCTTTTGTTCCGACACAACTCCTTGCTTAAACAAATTTTCCATTCGTTCATAGGTCTTTTTCGCTATAGTTTGCGCTGCTTGTGCCTGAAGCCATAAATCCCTAGCCGAATTAATCAACTGTACACGGGTTCCTGCGTCAACTTTTTGATTTTGTGCCGAAGCGGCATTTTCCATCGACTGCGCTTGATAAAGTTTGGCATCTACGGTAGATGAATGTATATGTACAAGTGTGTCACCTTTTTTCACTCGTTCACCTTCCTGCACATAAAAGTCCATTACCCTACCGGGAAGTTTACCCGAAATTCTCACCGAAGTAGCGTCAGCCTGCCCCTGTACCGGAACTTCTGCCGGCTTCAACAAAAACATCCCTACAATGAATAGAATTATCATTACCACCACAAGACCGGCAAGAGCCTTGAGTAATCGGCGGTCTTCCTGTTCCATTTCCTTTATTTTATCCATAATTCAAACTTTTTTAACTCCTAACTCCAAACTCCTAATTCCTAATTCCTAACTCCTAACTCCTAACTGCCCTAACACTTTTTCAAGATAAACATTGCATAATCGCACATCTATCATAGCGTCAACCACTTCCGAATTGGCTTTAAGCCACGCAGTTTGTGCAGCCATCACGTCATCGGTGGCAAGTACACCTTCCTTGAAACCAAGTTGTGCCGTACGCAAGTTTTCCTGTGCATTTTCAAGATTACTGCAAGTTGTCGCATAAATTCTTAATGCCTCATGCATTTTATATGAAGCCTGATTCACTTGAAGTTCGATTTTCTCTTTGGCGTCTTCCAATTCCAACTTACGAATCACCGTTTCACTCTTTGCTGCACGGTATTTATTATAATTACCGCCCCAATGCCAAATAGGAATTTTCAACATGGCTCCCACACTGAACATTCCGTCAAACTCATTCTTAAATCCGTTAAATGAATTGGGATTAGTTACCGAATAAGCCCCTACTACAGCCAATTGCGGAAGCATTGATGCGCGTTCCGCCTTAGACTTTTGTTCATATACTTTTACGGCAAGTTCCAAAGCCTGCACATCATTGCGACGCGCCCACACATCAACCATCTCATATTCGACAGCAGGTATATCGATGAGTGAGAAATCTTCCAAATTTTCATCTTCAAGAGTCAAAACCGTATTAACAGGCAACCCACACAATTGGGCAAGTTGCATTCCGGCAAGCGACAAACCGTTTTCCACACGCACAAGATCCACATTTGCTTCATTCAATTTCACTGCCACACTCAACACATCGGCTTGCGTAGCCACCCCTTGTGCCTTCATGGCTTGAACATTGTTTCTCAACGTATCGAGCAGTGCCACATAGCTGCGCGCCAATCTTTCTTTTGCCTTTAATGAAATCACTTGCCAATAAGCACCATCTACATCATAAATCACATTTTCCACCGCCATATTGCGTTCACGCTTGGCGATGTCTTCGGCATATCGGGTAATTGCATTCATGGCACGTATTTTGCCACCCATAAACACAGGTTGAGTAATCGTTACTGCTCCGGCAAACACATTATGAATATCGTATGTAAGCGCACTCTTGGGGAGCAAGGCAACTTGCGACGGTACCGGTTGCCCCCCCACTGTCACAGGTTTACCATCGGCTCCGGTTACCACATTATAATTATATTTTCCGGTGGCAGGGTCAAAACTCATGGTTGGCAACTTTGCGTCTTCCTCGATAAGCGATAAATCCTTTTGATTATATAAATAGCTTGCCTGCATATCCAATGCAGGAAGATAAGCTGCACGAGCCTCTTTACGTTGAAATCCGGCACGAGTCACCTTCATATCGGCTATTTTCAATTGTTTATTGTTGGCTATAGCCATATTTCGACAAGAGTCCAGCGACACGGCACATTTGCCGGTCACTGCAATACATAGCAACAACCAAAAAACGATTCCTATTTTTATGTGCGTTTTCATAACCCAAAATTCTACTACAGTAAAACAATTTTCCTCTGCAACAGGTTGCAGAAAACGCACAAAGATACCCTTATTAAACCAAAAACTCAGCAATAACAAGCCCTTTCGAGCCAATAATAAGAAAAACAGAACAACAAAAGCACGTAATCACAACTCTTAATAAAAAAACTTCTATAAATTGCTTTATTAAGAGTTATAAAACTTCCCTTATATTATTTCATTACAAACGTGCGAGACCCTAGACGATAATTATCGGCAAACACCTCTACACGGTATTCACCTTGTGACAACGGGCTGTTTACATTCCAATAGATTGTAACATTAGGAACTTCCTGACCGGTGTATTCTATCTTCTTGCTATCGGTAAACGGCAATTCCATGTCTTCAAAGGTAAAAGAGCCATGGCTACCCAATAAAGTACCTTCCGGATTGGTAATTCTCACAAAAAGTTCCTTTTCTCCTACAGGAGTTGAATTATTTGGCGAAATAGTGAATGTAACCATCAACTGCTTAGCCTTTTTTATTTTATTTTCTTCCTTACCATTCTTTTTTAAGCAAGTCAATTTAAGATTGGTTATATTCAGTTTCTCAGCAAGCTCCATACGTTCCTCAAGATGTGCATTTTTCTCTTGAGCAATATTCACCTTGCTCGTCAATTCGCGATTTTCGGTTTTAATCTGCACATTCTCGGCACGTAATCCCTCGTTTTCACGTCTCAACGAATCAATAATGGAAATATAATGTCTTATAAGCCCCTTTAACGTGGAAACTTCATCTTTCAACTCCTTTATACGCTTATTACTGGTGATTTTTTGCGTTTTAAGTTCGGCAAGGAGTTTCTCAACTTTACTTTTTGCCTCAGTGTACTTTTGCAATATCGAATCATTATTGATAAACTGAGTTTGGCTCTCAAGATTTTGATATTGCATGTTAAGATTTTCATATTCGCCGGCAAGCTGCAATTGCTGATTTTCCAATTGCAGCAACTCATTAGCCTTTTCCATTTCATTTTTCGACGAAATAGTCGAATAAACAAAAAATACAAGCAATAGAACCACTGCGGCTACTGCACCTATGATAGTATATTTTTTAGCTTTTGGTGTCATTTTTATCGTTTTCTTCTAAAAATACAAATTCGGTGCAAACTTAAACAGAATTTTTCACAAATTCAACCTCACATCTATAAATCTTCTTAAATCACCTTAAAACAACACTTTAAATCTCATATAGTTCCGCCGGCGATATTGTCGACTTTTTTATAGGTTTCAACGGTGCATCTTTCTTCTGAATCTTCTGTTTGCGCATTGGCTCCTTCTTTTTAGGCTCCTTCAATGGCTCTTCTTTCAGACTTTTTACCAGCTCCTTAACTTTTTTCTCGTTATCACCGGTATAATTCACTATAAATTGCATGCATAGACCCGTTTTCTTTGAAATCACATTATAAATATTGGCAATAGAACCATCCGGCAACGTTCCTTTTAGGTAAAAACCTTTCAACTTGCCCTGAGAAAACTTTTTTATCTCCGTATCATACATGTTATATTCAGCCGCACGACGTCGCAGATTGCGTTTAAGCACATCATCATCCACTCCCTCATTGCTATATACTTGAATGACAAATGTCATGTCTTCGATAATCATTTCCAATCGATCACGGACGTTATATACCACCCTGCTGTTTACCGGAGCCTCAAAAGTGAGATCGTAAAGCCAACGGAACCTCTCGGCATAAGCTGAAGCCACAGCCAATACCACCATCACACAATATATAACCAATCTTTTCATCATATCACAAAATAGTTTTTCAAAGATATAGAAATTAAAGTATATAGACAAATTAAAAGCCATTCAACTTTCGTTAAACGGCTTTCTGTTGTCGGGGTACCAGGATTCGAACCTGGGACCCCCTGCTCCCAAAGCAGGTGCGC
>CAZTFX010000049.1:0-16228 GCA_964613095.1 uncultured Muribaculaceae bacterium
TCCTGTATCTGCTTTTGGTGTTCAACCTCCATTTGCTTGATGTTGGATTGCAGTTGCTCGATGGTTTCATCTCGGATTGCTATCTCGTCCCGTAAATCCTCATTCTTGCGTTCCAATGATTTCATCTTACCGCTGCCGAAAAGAGAACTCACTCCGCTTGCAAGGGCTGTGGCTGCATCGGTGGCAACGCTTTTGAGTTTGTCGGTGCGTATCTCCGATTTCACCTGTTTGAGTTCTTGCTCGGCAAGATCTATTTGGTGTTCCTTGTGCTGCCGTTCAGCCTCGATGTGTTCAAGCTCGGCACGCTGCTTCTCGATGATAAAATCATTTATTACTGTCCGATAAAAAATCAGAATCTCAAAAAATATTGTCGAAGCTATTGTATAGCGGTGATCGAGAGAGTTTTTTCAATTACAAGCCCCTCTAAAACGCAGGTTTGAGTATGTTTGTGTCGGCTGTCCGATAAAAATTGGTCTGTTTTAGAGCTTGTGCATTAAAAGAGGGGGCTTGTTATTCGAAAATATTGGTTTGGGCAGGTGTGTAGATGTGTGAAATGGCAATTTACTACACTTTGGATTTTTTTATCGGACACCAATAAAAATCATTACGCTCCAAATGCTCCTTGCCTGTCTCTGTTTTGGATTGCCCTCGCTCCATTGATAGAATCTCGGTTGCCAGAGTCTGCATCTACATCATATCATCATCATTGAGCTTTCTGCTCTTGCCCGTATCGTGGTCCATCCAATCAAATACGATATGGGCGTGGTAGTTGGGCTTAAACCATTTGCCACCGATCTGAAAACTCTCTTTGTCGTCTGGGTCGGCTCTCCTCCGAGCCAATGCCCCTCGTCTTTGTGTAGGAATATTTGAAGCGGTGTGATGCCCCAACGCTGTTGGCACTCCTCGCCAAACCTGCGAACATCCTCTAATGTGGTGTCTAGCTTGATGAGCAGTACACCCTCATGAATGGGTGAGCATCCTGCTACCTTGATAATCTTGCCACTCTTGGTTTTGCGTTCTCGCTCTCCGAAATTCGGACTATCTGAACAAGCTACAAATGTAGCAACCAATGCTACTATTCCCAATAGCGAAATTAAAAAATTCTTTTTCATAATAAACCATTAAAATGATTTATTATGAAAAAGAATGATAATGCTCGAAATATATTAATAAAATATGATATTTCAAATGGTTGTATATATAATCCTCTGAAAATTAATTTAACCAAATCAATGAATTGTAATAAATTTACTCATTAAGTTTTTGTCTATATGACTTAAATATTATTGAATAGTAATCAAATTTCAATTATTTACATACACAACACTATATGGAACAATCGTGTTTACGAGATCTATTTTCTTTATGTCTTGAATCATTTCATCTTCTATGCCAAAATCTTTTGCTATACCGTCTATAGTTTTTGTTATTTCTCCATTTTTAAAAATCTTCGCTTGTAAAAGAACACCATCCAAATTGGAATTAATTATAATATCTATATTTTCTTTATCGTTTTCTTGTGCTGAGATGGTGTCTTCAATAATAGTAGTAACAAACCGAAAATATTTGGAATTTTTATAACATGACACATTTAAAGATGATTAAATGTTTCCAATCGGAGTTTTCGCAATCATTGGAATTATTAAAGAGGAAGAAAAACCTTCTCTATTCTCAAAATGAGAATAATCCCATAAGGGTACAGCTCTATATTGTTCTTTAGTAATAGTATCTCCTATTAATGCGTTTATCTCTAGTGGTAAAGCTATTTAATGCTGAAGCATTAGATTGCATGTTAACCGCGTGTAAACGCAGTGCTACGTGCGGTTGTAATCAGGTTGTGGGGATTGAAATCCAATAGAGTGGTACCAAGTCGGGATATCCTCTTGAATGGCTCCATTTTTGAGGAACAATCACGATTTTATCGGGATTGGGATTAAGCCATGCCGCCCACCAACTTTCCAATGTGTTGGCTGTTATATTGTGCTTCGCATGATTGAATATTTGAATTATAGAGAAATGATGATGTGGTGCCGCACTTATACAAATATGTTCTTTTTCGTTTAACAACAGGTTCTCTCGTACCCATTTTTCATCATCGGTAATAACTACAAAAAACGGATTTTCTATAAAATTGCGGATGTGCGCAATTGCCCAATTATAATAATCCTTCGTGCAAGTGTTTTCTTTGCTTTTAGGACGGTAGACGTGGATTGCAACCGATTCTTTTTCCTTTTCAAGCATTTTTATGAGACTTTGAGTCCCTTGCGTGAGCTTTTTTACAGGCACGGTAAATGCTTTTTCTATTTCTTTTGGCATGCAGTCAAAATAGCGAAAAGACAGCCAAGAGCCGTCGAAATAGGTGTCGGTAAGTTCCAGAACTTCGGCGTTATAGGAATTATCGGGTTCTTTATAGTCGGTTCCAATGCATTTTACACCCGATAATCTGCCTATCAATGATTTGTGGACACTATTGACTTGTTCACGTGTGGCTATTGACCTGTGTGGCAGGTTGGGAAACATTTTTATTATACGATCATCGGAAAGATGAATAAGTGTTTCGGGTTGATTTTTAAGTAATCTCAAAAAGAAGGCATATTGAAACATTTGTTCGCCAACACTGCCCGATATTTTAACGATATTCATAATCTTGTTTTAATTGTTTTAGAACCACAGTGAAAAATTCTGATGGGGAAGTTTAGGGGTAGCAACTATTACAGCCATTTTCCCATTGCTGAAAGTCATTCCGGTGGAAGCTGCGTCTCGGCATGCTTCCCACAAGGCTTTCAATACTTTGTTTTTATTTATGTTGCGAATTATTATCACACCTTTCTGTTGTCTTATTTTATGCAAATAACTCAGGACTTGGCTGTATTCGTTTTCTTTTACGTCATTTATAAGTATAAACGGTGATTTTTCTCCCGATTGGGTGATGTTATAGGATTTAATGCTTTCTTCAAAAGATAAAAAATTATGCACCTTATTACCCAATCCTGATAGTATTTCTTGGGTAATAGGATATTCATTTATATTGGCTTCACACAGATATAATTCTATTCCGGAGGAAACAGTAAGCATGCTTGCACTTGAAACACCATAATTGGTCCCAAGTTGTAGGATTTCCGACGGATTAAAATAATTCACTATCCGGAAGAGTAATTTTGCGTTTTTAAGAGAAATTATTCTAGGATGTCGCCAGAAAGATTTACTCCGGGATATTGCCAGACTGCGCATATTCTCAATATCATCGTAGGCGTAATAAGGTAAACGACATCGAAGCACATTCAGCACGAAACCGAATGCAAAAGGGGAATGAATACCATGCCCTTTACTGCGATGATAACGTTTTAACGCTGTGAGATATCGTTTAATTCTCATTCCTTTAGCCTCCTGTCGGGGTTATTCCTGTTTCTTGTTTTTACGATGGTAACGATAAAGAAAAATACCCAAACTTACTGCAATAGCCAAATATATGATGGATATTGCCGCATAGGCAACACGGTCGGCAGCAATAATTTTATCAGGTTCAAATTTGAAGTTAATGCCATGACTTCCTGCCGGAACTTTCAATGCACGCAGTACATAATTAACACGTGCTATGTCAACCGGCTTTTCATCAATGGTAGCTTTCCATCCCCATGGGAAATAAATCTCGGAGAAAACTGCAACACCTCCGTTTTGAGATACGGCATGATAATTCAACTCATTTGGTGCATAAGTGGTTTCGTAGATGGTATCACCCGGAAGTTTTTGTGTGGCGTGTTCACCCAAAATTGATTTAAACTTGGAGTCGGCAACTGCGGTTGAATCGGCTTTGAAAGTGGAAAGATAAGCCATTTCTTCATTCGGGCTGTTTACGTAATCTACTTTGTTTACCCACCAAGCATTACCCAAAGCATCGGGATTCTGCATTGCAGTATTGTCATCGACAATGAAATACTTGGTATTAAGCATGTTCAATACCTCTTGATTGTTTCGAGATATTTGATGATCGATAAGATCTTGATAACGAGTAAGTTTTGCAGCGTGGTAACCGCCTATCATCTTGTGATAGTAAGATGGAGAAGCTTCTCCAAACTTATTCACATCCAAAACGCGATAATTCATCGCCGTGTCTTGTAGAATTTGTTTATCTACAGGACGAGCTGCAATCTGTTCGTTTTGAGGCATTGGAGCCGTAAATGATGTTGTACTGATGTATCTCTTGTTTACCGAGAACATATCCACAAGAATCACCACCGCCAAAATCAAGCCTCCAACGGTTGTGTTAACCTTTTTCGTAACCACCAAAAGTAATGCCCCAAAACCCATAATGACGAAAATGAGACTGCGTAATGCGTCAGCCTTAACCATATCCAAACGTATTTCTTCAACGGCGTTGAACAGGCTTGGAACTTGTACGGCAACTCCGGTGGTTATATATTGTTCTTTTTCCTGAATGGAAAAGCCTCCGAACATTCCGGGTGATATATAAATAAACAAGCAGATTATTGCCGTGAAAGCAAATGAACCAAGTATAATTTTGCTGTGCTTGTCAAAGAACTCTTGTTCGGTGAAAATTTTATTCAAAGCAAGTGCCGCAAGTAAAGGTATGGTGAGTTCCAGTACAACAAATGCACTTGCAACGGTTCTGAATTTATTGTAGAAAGGGAAGTGGTCAATCATAAAATCGGTGAACCACATTGCATTATGTCCCCATCCCATCAGTAGAGAGAGTAATGTTGCCACAAGCAAAGCCCATTTTAAAGCACCTTTTACTGCAACACAACCTATCAGGAATAATGCGAAAACAATCACACCTACATATACAGGACCGTTGGTCATAGGTTGATCTCCAAAATATTGAGGAAATTGAGCCAAATATTGATATTCTTCGGCAGAAATCTTTCCTGAGTTGAAAAGTTCTTGAGCCTTAGTGGTTTCAGCTAACGACATAAGTTTATTGTTTCCCCTTTCAGGGCGAATAGTAGCTCCTCCTTTCACATTTGGAACGATAAGACTTGCTGTTTCGTCGATACCATAGCTCCAAGCGGTAATATAGTCCTTATCAAGACCTTTTGACGTACCACCGATACCATTTGTTACCGTAAGTTCGGAATGACCACCGCGCATGGTTTCCTTGCTGTATTCATAAGTTCCGTAAAGATTTGGTGCATTTGCCGCTATTGCAAGAATTGCAGCGATAGCCAATATTCCGGTGGAAATACCCCAATCTTTCATTTTTTTCTCTTTGATTGCAGAAATCAAATAACCTATTGTCATTGCAACTATCAAAAATGCAAAGTAATAAGTCATTTGGAAGTGATTGGACGCAATTTGCATTGTTGCACCCAAAGCTGCAACGATTCCCCCCAATACATATTTTTTACGATAACACCACACAATACCGGCTATTGTGGGTGGAACATAGGATAATGTGACAAATTTCCAAATGTGTCCGGCTCCTATCAATATGAAAAAATAAGAAGAAAATGCGTAAGCAATAGCACCAAACAAGGCAATATACCACCTTACATTAAACGCAAGTAATAAAATGTAAAATCCTATCATCATCATAAAGATAAGATTGGCAGGGGCGGGTAGTCCCAAGCCATAAACTTTACCAATCCAATTTAACAACTTGGTACTTTCATAAGACGGAGAAATTTGGAATGTAGGCATACCGGAAAATAGAGAATTGGTCCATCTGGTGACTTCTCCTGTAGCTTCGGTGTATGCTTTGGCTTCTTGACCGTTGGCTATACCTTGTGTTGTATCATGTTGCTGAAGCACATTGCCGTTGATTGCGTCGGGGTAAAAATAAGCCAATGAAATTACAGCCATAACGACAACAGCCAATACGGTATAAAGTATGTTCTTATTTTTAAAAATGCTTGATTTCTTCTTTTCTTGATTCATAGTTTTTTAATTTTAATTTAGGTGTAAAGTTACAAAAAACATTTATTTTTTATAGCTTTGTAGTGTAGAAGATGAGAAATATTCATGACATAGACGATGTATTGCGTAGATATATAGTGTATCTGCGTTTGGAAAAAGGTCTTTCTGAAAATACAGGGGAGTCCTATTGTTATGATATAATGAAATTTTTAGGCTATCTGCGTGACCGAAAAACTGTCGTTGACGTGGTTGCCGATGATTTACATGAATTTGTATGTTGTCTTCAAGATTTAGGAGTGGCAGTTGCCACACAAGCTCGAATAATCGCAGGGATAAAGTCGTTTTATAAATTTCTTAAAATAGAAGGTTTTATAGATAATAATCCCACTACTTTATTGGCAACACCGCAAAAGGGAAGACATCTGCCAACGGTTCTTACAGTAGAAGAAATAGACTCGATGATAGGAGCCATTGATATGAGTAAACCCGAAGGCATACGCAATAGGGCTATTATAGAGACCCTTTATGGTTGTGGATTACGGGTTAGCGAACTTGTTGACATGCAGATAAGCAATATTTATGCCGAAGAAGGGTATGTAGTGGTGATAGGAAAAGGAAATAAACAAAGACTTGTTCCTATATCGCAGGTAGCACTTGATTTAATTGAAGATTATAAATCGAGTGAACGTGCCAATCTCTTAATAAAATCGGGTGAGGAGAATTTTTTGTTTTTGAATCGTCGAGGTTCAAGGCTATCGCGTGTGATGATTTTTTATATCATTAAAAATCTGTGTGAACTTGCCGGAATAAGGAAAAACGTCAGTCCACACACCCTTCGACATTCATTTGCCACGCATTTGCTTGAAGGTGGAGCTAATTTGCGTGCTATTCAGCAAATGTTAGGACATGAAAGCATTACCACCACCGAAATTTATGTCCACATAGATCGTAGCTTCTTGCGTGAAGAAATTTTGAATCATCACCCGAGAAATATGATGAAAAGATGATAATTTGCTATATTTGTAAAATCATATAAACAATAATTGCTATGAAGATAAAAATATTTGCTGTTTTGTGTGTGTTAACAGTTATTGCTATGACAACCTTGGCTCAAACTCAAGTGATAGCTCACCGTGGATATTGGAAAACCGATGGTTCGGCTCAAAATTCGATACGCGCACTTGTGAAAGCCGATTCTATAAATTGTTATGGTTCCGAATTTGATGTATGGATGACTGCCGATGGAAAATTGGTAGTTAATCATGACGCAAAGGTGGATAGTCTAGTTGTTGAAAAGGCTCAATCCGGTGATGTACTTGCTCTAAAACTTGTAAACGGAGAAAATATCCCTACACTTGAACAATATTTAGAGGAAGGCAAGAATTGTAAGACTCGACTTATCTTTGAATTAAAACCACATAATGATAAATTGCTTGAGGCTAAAGCAGTAATCGATGGACTCATGATGGTAGAACGCATGGGACTTACCGACAGAGTGGAATATATCACATTTTCGGCAGACGCACTGGAATTGTTCCTAAAATATGCCCCTAAAGGAACACCTGTTTATTATCTTAATGGAGAAAAGACACCTCAAGAACTTCACAAAATGGGTGCCGCAGGCATGGATTATCACTACTCTATATTTAAAAAACATCCAGAATGGATTAAGGAATGTCATGATTTGGGTATGAAAGTAAATGCTTGGACTGTAAATAAAGAAGAAGATATGAAATGGTGTATCAAGCATAATATTGATTTCATTACTACAAATGAACCTGAAATTCTTCAAAAGTTACTTAAATAGGTCAACATTTTGTCTTTTTTGGGTGTTGTGTGAATAAAACATGCCCATTAGGACAATAACTTTGCATTGAAAAAGGGAACGAATCCTTTTTCTTGTCAAGTCGGTGGACGGGGCAATAATTTAAGTTATTATGAAAATTGGAGACAAAATACCCAATGTTTTGGGTGTAGATGCCAACGGCAAAAAATGGACTGCAAAAGATGTTGCAGGCAGTAAACTGGTTTTATATTTTTATCCTAAAGATGGAACACCGTTATGTACCGATGAAGCGTGTAGCTTGGCGTCAGGATATGGTGCACTACTTAAAGCAGGATATAAAGTAATGGGCGTAAGTACCGATAGTGCTGATTCTCATAAGAAGTTTGCTGAAGAACATTCACTTCCGTTTCCTCTCATTGCCGATACGGAAATGGAAGTGAATAAATTATTTGATGTGTGGCATAAACAGAAGTTTGGTGCAGGTGAATACATGGGAACGGTTCGTACGACTTTTATCGTTGATGAAAAAGGTATTATAACCGATATTATCAAAGATGTAGACACCAAAGACAGTGCTAATCAGATTTTGAAATTAAACAAATAAAAAATATTGAATATGGAGGAACTTGAACAGAAAGCAAAAACTCCGGAAAGAGTTCCGGTTTCGGCTGAAAAGCTAAAAGCATTGCAGATTGCAATGGATAAAATTGACAAAACTTATGGTCGTGGCTCTATCATGAAAATGGGCGATGACAGTGTAGAAGATGTGGAAGTAATTCCTACCGGTTCGATTGCTTTAGATTACGCTTTAGGAGTTGGGGGATATCCTCGTGGACGTATCATTGAAATCTATGGTCCCGAATCATCCGGTAAGACAACTCTTGCCATTCATGCCATAGCTGAAGCTCAAAAGCAAGGTGGTATTGCTGCTATTATCGACGCTGAACATGCTTTTGATCGCTTTTATGCCGAAAAATTAGGTGTTGATGTGAATAACTTATGGATATCACAACCCGATAATGGAGAACAAGCACTTGAAATTGCTGACCAACTTATTCGTTCTTCGGCTATCGATATAATTGTGATAGACTCGGTTGCCGCACTTACGCCTAAGGCTGAAATTGAGGGTGAAATGGGTGATAGTAAAATGGGACTTCAAGCGCGTCTTATGTCGCAGGCTTTACGTAAGTTGACTGCCACTATTTCAAAGACTAACACGACTTGTATATTTATCAATCAATTGCGTGATAAACTTGGCGTATTGTTTGGCTCGCCTGAAACAACTACCGGTGGAAATGCTTTGAAATTCTATTCTTCGGTGCGTCTTGATATTCGCCGTATAGGTCAAATTAAGGATGGTGAAGAAGTTCTTGGAAATCAAACTCGTGTGAAAGTTGTGAAAAATAAGGTTGCACCACCTTTCCGCAAAGCAGAATTTGAAATACTATTCGGACAAGGAATCTCTAAGATTGGAGAAATCGTTGATTTAGGTGTTCAATATGGTATTGTTAAGAAGAGTGGTGCATGGTTCTCTTATCAGGAATCAAAAATAGGTCAAGGACGTGAAGCCGCTAAACGAACTATTGCTGACAATCCTGAACTTACTGAAGAAATAGAAACAAAGATTTTTGCAGCAATGCGTGGAGAAACTCAAGAATAATTTTAGGTTTAGATAATATTTTAAAAGCTCGACAGGTTATCTGCCGAGCTTTTAAAGTTCTTGATGGAGATATTACTCCTCGTTGATATTCATGCCAAGATTATACATAATAAAAGACCAAATATCAGTTTGTTCATCTATAACCTTAGCTATGGGTTTTCCACCGCCGTGACCGGCGTTGCTTTCAATACGGATAATTTTAGGTTCATCACCGGTATTTGATGATTGTAGTTGAGCGGCATATTTAAATGAGTGAGCCGGTACAACACGGTCGTCATGGTCGGCAGTTGTTACCAGAATAGCAGGATATTTGGTTCCATCATTTTTAATAGTGTGAAGAGGAGAATAACCATACAGATATTCAAACATTTCCTTACTGTCATCACTACGTCCATAATCACTTGCCCAATTCCAACCGATAGTGAATGTGTGATAACGTAACATATCCATTACGCCCACTTGTGGAACAGCTACGCGGAATAATTCAGGACGTTGATTAACAACGGTTCCCACTAATAAACCACCGTTTGAACCTCCATTTATGGCAATATATTCAGGTGAAGTATAGCCTTCTTTAATAAGATATTCGGCAGCAGCAATGAAATCATCAAACACGTTTTGTTTATTCATTTTTGTGCCGGCTTTATGCCATGCTTCTCCAAATTCACCACCGCCGCGCAGATTGGCTACAACATAAATACCTCCATTTTGAATAAAAGGAATACGCATTGCACCAAAACTAGGATTTAAACTGATATTAAAACCTCCATAACCATAAAGGAATACGGGATTTTTACCGTTTTTCTCTAACCCTTTATTATATGTTACAAACATATTTACCATTGTGCTATCCTTGCTAGGATAGGAAATTTGTTCGGTTACATAATCCTCCGGATTGAAGTCCACCTTAGGAGAAAAGACAAGAGTTGATTCATCTTTTTCCAAATCGTATTTGTATATGGTTCCCGGAAAAGTATATGAAGAGAATGAATAGAATACATCACTATGCTTGTGGCTTGATGAGAATCCCACTGAACCTACTGTAGGTAACTTTATTTCTCTTATTTGTTTACCTGAACCGTCAAGTAAGTAAGCATGATTGGCAATATTCTCCATATATACGGCAATAATTTTGTCGTCTGCCATATCTATACTTTCAAGAAGATGGTTACTCTCTGGAATAAGTTCTTTGCTATTCTTTGCATTTAATTTGTTTACATCAAATTCAAGAACTTTGTAATTAGGTGCTCCATCGTTAGTCTTTAACAAAATTCTTTTATCGTCGGCATATACGATAGAGTTATCTTTAGACATATCTTCTGCGATACATGTGTATTTCGCATTTGGCTTTTTAGTGTCCTTAATGTACACGGCATTTCCTTCTCCGTCACTTTCATATAGTACAAGGAAACGTTCGTCATCGGTTACACCTACTTGGTAAAAACGTAAAGGGTGTTGTTTATTCATGTATTCCAAACGGTCTTCTGATTGTGAAGTACCTATTTTATGATAATACACCTTTTGAAATTCATTTTTTGCCGATAACCCCTTTCCGTCGGTTGGTGCATCGTATGCGCTATAATAGAAACCGTCGCCTTGCCAACTTACTCCGGTGAACTTAGCCCACATAATATGATCCTTAAGCAATTCGCCGGTTTCTGCATTCATAACATAGATTTCGTTCCAATCACTTCCACTACGTGATATAACATAAGCAAGATATTTTCTGTCTTTTGAAAATCCGAATGAACCAAGTGATACAGTTCCGTCTTCACTTAATTTGTTAGGGTCAAGTAATACACGAGCATCTCCTCCTAATGAGTCACATTCATAGAGTACGCTTTGATTCTGTAAACCATTATTCTTGAAATAGTAGTATTTACCCTCTTCTTTCCATGGAGTACCCATTTTCTCATAGTTTGTGAGAGCCGTTAACTTCTCTTTCAGCTTGGTACGAAAAGGAATCTGCTCAAGATAAGAATTAGTTACTGCATTTTGAGCTTTTACCCATTCGGCTGTTTCTACCGAATTGTCATCCTCTAACCAACGATAAGGATCAGCTACTTGCGTACCGAAATACACATCTACAGTATCAACCTTCTTTGTTTCAGGATAGTCAAGTTTTACTTGCCCACTACATCTCACAAGACCAACACTTGCTCCGGTCCCTAAGATAATACCTGCCATAATCACTGTCTTTTTCATATTCTAGTTGTTTTATTCTGATTTTTTACCATAATTTCTAATACCAAACTATTAATAGCTGTATATGAGATTTGTAATAGTTTGTCCCACTGCTTTAAGAGTACTACGGTCTATATGTTCCATTGTATCATCTACTGTGTGCCATTGAGGAAAGAATCCGTTTGGACTGGTGGCATCCATTGCAATTATATCTATTGTGGGAATACCGGCACGATTAATAAATACATGATCATCTGTTATTGCACCACCGGTACGTTTTATAAAATAGTTGCCATATCCACTGCGTTCTGCCATATTCCATACTTCTTTTACAGCAGCAGGAGCATATTGCATAGAGAAGTATTCTTGAGAGAATTGAGAACCTACAGCACCTACCATATCAAGTAAAATACCGAAAATTGGACGATAACCCATACGATGAGGATTAGCAACCCAATATTGAGTGCCTAATGCCCATGTGTATTCCGAATCAGAAGATGTTCCACTGTTATCACCCCAATCTTCTGCATCGACAAACATTATATCCACTCCGAGATTAGGTTGTTTTTTTTGTAAAAGACGAGCAATCTCAAGTAGTACACCCACTCCGCTGGCTCCATCATTGGCTCCCATTACCGGGTTCTTGTGGTTCTCTGGGTTTGGGTCGCTATCAGCCCACGGGCGACAATCCCAGTGAGCAAGAAGCAATATACGACGTTCTTTCTTCGGAGCAAATTCACCTATAATATTGTGTGCATTCAATTTTGTTCCATCGTATGCGGTAAGAATGGGAGATTGTACAATTACGTTTGCCCCATAAGACTTCAACTTATTGATTAGAAAATCTCCACAATGACGATGGGCAACAGTATTTGGTACACGAGGACCAAAATCGCACTGAGCATTTACAAAATTATACGCACTATCTCCATTGAAATCCATAACCTGTGTAAAAGCGTCAGTTTGTTCTTTGACATTTTCACTGGGTTTTCCGGTCGAAGAACAACCCATAAAAATAGCGGTAGAAAACAGTATTAAAAGGATAATATTTCTTGTAATCATAATCATGCAAAATATTTGTTCTTACAAAAATACTATTTTCTTTAATACTTAAGGAACTTAATAAACATATATATGTGTGTTTTTCATCAAAAGGATAGAAGCCCGGCGATTTCACCGAGCTTCCACTATCCTATTTTGTTAGCCTTATTGGTCTAATAAGTTACTTATAAAATTACTTTAGTTACTTTTATACCTTGCTTCTTAATGAAGATTCCGTTTTCCGGATTAGCCACCTTCATGCCCTGCAAGTTGTAATATTCAACCGGAGCATTATCATCAACCAAAGTTTCTTCAACACCGGTAGTAATGTCGTAAGTAACAGTGATGCCTTTGATAGTTGCATTCGCTATTGTTGTAAACACAACCTCAGTTGCTTCGCCTGTCCAAGTTGAGCTAGAGAATGTACCTACGTTAGCTTCAAAGTCGCTACTGGTAGCACCGTTGAACGAAATGTTGGTTATTGCAGCATTAGCCACAGAGATTGTTATAGTTGAACCTGTAGTGCCACTACTTGATTTTTTATAAGTTCTTAATGTAATACTACCGTTACTATTGTATAGACGACAATTGGTGCTGGCATCATTCTTTGCACAAGTAAGAGAAACTGCGCCGTTAGTGAATGTAACGTCATTTACAGCCACTTCACCACCGGTTGCAGGTACTTCTTGTACAGGATTCAATGAAGTTGGGTCGGTGAAGTTGAAAGTGGCAACCTTCAAGTTTGCTGACATTAAAGTGAAAGCTGCTTCTGCAACTGAGCTGTTAGCCATACCGTCGGCAATAGCGATAGCCTTAACGGTAGCATCAGCAGAAAGAGTGAAAGGAGCTTCATAAAGAGTTCCGTTATCTGCGCTAGGCTCTGTTCCGTCGATAGTGTAATAAATAGATGCACCTTCGGTCGCACAAGTGATTTCGATTTCGGCATCGCTTGCTATTGTACCGCCATTAGGATTGATTACAGGTGCTTCTACCACTTTTAGTCCGGAAGCACTTGTGATATTGATAGGCAACAATTGGATTGTTGTGTTATAGCAACTTACAAATCCTTCGACGGTCAAGTTTTCTCCGGTGGTAACGGTGATACCGGCTGAATTGTACATTGTAGCTGTTCCTGTAGCATCTGTGATTGTGCATGATTTACTGCTTTCAGGGACGGTAACACCTGTTACTTTCACGTAAGTAAGTAGCTCGGTATCTGCAAGAGCGTCTAGAGTGATAACGGTAGGCTCTACTGCAGTGCCTGTGGTAGCTGTGCCGAAACTTGCAGTTTCTGGAGTCATTTGAGGAAGTCCGTTATATCGGGTGTAAGTACCCTTAACGCCTGTAAGTTGGTCGCCATTGCTATAGGTGGTGTTGCCTAGTGAACCGAATGCAACAATTTTGCCGGTGGCATCTTGCAAGAAGAGGTAAGAACCTTCTTGAGCAACAACGGTAACCGCTCCGCTGATAGTAGTTGCATAAGAGTTAGCCTTGCTGATAAATTCAGCGATATTAGCTACTGGGAATTTGTAAGTAGCTTCAGCAACGTTACTGTTGGCAAGAGTTCCGTTTGGATCTACTGCAACAGCCTTAACTGTAGCGTCGGCAGAAAGCGTGAAAGGAGCTTCATAAAGAGTTCCGTTGCTTGCGCTAGGTTCTGTGCCGTCGATAGTGTAATAGATATTGGCTTCGTCGGTACAAGCAATAGAGATTTTAGTGTCAGCTGTTATCTCACCTGATGCAGGAGTGAAAGTAGGGGTTGACATGTTTGTTGCAGCACCTACTGTGTAATCAACAGTTACTGTTAGTATTCTAACGTGACCGCTAGAGCCTCCTTGCGTAAATGTAGTAGAGTTGGCATTTACGCTGGTGATTGTTGCGGCAGTTCCATCGATAGCAAGAGTTCCTGCCGATACTGTGCTGGCAGAATTTACAGTATTATCACCGCTTTGTGTTGTAAGGGTTACGCTATTGATGGTTACAGCTGAGCTGCTACCGGTAACAGTCATAGTGCCACCTCCGTAAATGCGAAGTGCTGTACCCATGTTGTAGTACTTAGGTGCATTGCTGTTTGTACCCTTGTTGAATGTTAATGTGATGTAATCATCAAGAGTAGCAGACGTTACTTCTTGACCGTTAGAATAACCTTGCTCAGAGAAGGTTATCGTAGCTTCATCTGCGTTGAGAGCCACAAAACTAATCAAACAACTGAAATGTGGGTTGTTGGTGTTATAGCTAATGGTTGTGCTTCAAATGAAGGTATTACAGAAACTTTAGCTGATTCTAATATCGTTCTAACTGAAAAAGGACAAGAATCTACAGTACCTGTTCAATTACCATCAGGAGATATTCGTTCAGCGTTGAATATTTCAGATAATCCCGATAATATTGGAGCTACAGTGAAAGTCTGCGGATTATTACAAGCTTATTTCTCTCGTTCGGGAATAAAATCATTAACTGATTATGATATTGATGAAACAACTACCGGTGTTGAAGAAACTTTGGTTGATGAGAATGCTCCGGTTGAATATTACAACTTGCAAGGCGTGAAGGTAGAAAAGCCTGAAAAGGGTATCTTTATAAAGAAACAAGGCGTAAAAACAACAAAAGTGGTTTTGTAAGTGAGGAGTTAGGAATTAGGAGTGAGGAGTTACGTACTTATTTTTCCTTACTTAAAGATAAAAGAACATAAATAACAAATGGGTTGTGTCGTCAAGGCACAACCCATTCGTTTATAATTAAAACAATCTTCCACCAAAACTCTAAGAATAAACTTCTTAATATGTTTTTTGTACTTTTAGTATTCCCGGCAGTAGCTTTACATTAATTTCTGCGGTTTATGGTAGCTATACCCTCAAATAACTTTTGTATGACAAGAGTATAATAATTTTCGCAAATGGGGTTATTATTACCTTTAATTTTTTATCACTACCTTAAACTTTCAAACTATCTCTATCGAGCAAAAACTCATAAATGTTCATAAATACCACACCTTTTTCGTCTTGATAACGCTTTATAGGGTCTTCGGTGATTACAAACTTCTGAAAACTGTCCGATATATTTATCAATGAACGTAATTCCTGCTCTCGTTTATCTTCATTAGGAACACCCACATCAACCACCAACCCACGAGTGCGAAACTCATTGTATATGAGATTTTCCATCAAATGTGTTACCTCGTGCTGACGGGAATTTATACGAGCATTGCGTAAACCTAAATCAGCGAAATAGTATTTGGCAGGAGTGTCAATGTACTTTTTGCCTTTAAGTAAGGAAAAATAAGTACGTAACTCCTCACTCCTAATTCCTAACTTACAAAACAACTTTTGTTGTTTTTACGCCTTGTTTCTTAATGAAGATTCCGTTTTCCGGATTGGTAACCTTCATACCCTGCAAGTTGTAGTATTCAACCGGAGCATTTTCATTAATAAATTTAATTTCCTCTATATTGGTTAGCTTATCATTCCTGTAAACTATAGTAATTGCTTTTATTTTTGTATAAGCAGTTCCCGCCATAATAAATGAAACTGACTCTGTGTTCTCGTTTTCTGCAATCCATAGTGTTCCGGAAAGTTCGCCATTACTTGAAGACGTTATTTCATTATATCCATCCAAACATGTAAAATAAATTATTAGTGTCCGATAAAAAACGATAAAGCATAGAATTAGAGGTTTCAATCGCT
>CAZTFX010000050.1:0-15586 GCA_964613095.1 uncultured Muribaculaceae bacterium
AATATACAAATAATACACTGATTAACAATGGATTAATTTATAGAACCTCCCTTTACTAATGGTCGTCGTATAGGATTATTGATAATTGACGAAGCTCACCTAATCACCACTTGGGGACGAGATTTCCGAGTTGATTATTGGTTTTTAGGAAATCATCTTAATAGAATAAGGAAGTTTAATAATTGTACTTTCCCAATTGTAGCTCTTACAGCTACCGCCGTGTATGGTGGCACTAATGATATGGTATTTGATAGCATTAGCAGCCTATATATGCACGACCCACATAAATTTATAGGAGAAGTTATCCGCAACGATATAGAATTTGCTATTGACACCCATGATGATTATTCATCGGGGAATTATGACAATAATAAAGAAGAAGAAACCGTCAATTTTATTAAAGGAATGGATGAAATTGACTGTAAAACTATTGTTTATGCTCCTTTCCGCCGTCATATTGATAGAATTTTACATAAAGCAGAAACCGTGAAAAGGGGTATGGCTGTGAATTTCCATGGAGGTGTGTTGTCAGATTCTCAGAAAGCTGCTTATGAAAGTTTTCGGACTAATCAGCAAAAAATCATGATATGTACTAAAGCCTTTGGTATGGGTATTGACATACCGGATATTCAATGTGTATATCACCATGCTCCTTCTGGATTACTTCCCGACTATATTCAAGAAATAGGTCGTGCAGCTCGCAAGCCGGGACTTAAGGGATTTGCTGCAGTTACGTTTTCACCTGCTGATTTAAGATATAGCAAACAACTTTTCGGCATTTCATCTCTTAAAACTTATCAACTGCAAGCAGTTCTTAAGAAAATATACAACTATTTCATTCTTAATGATAAAAAACGCAATATGCTTATTTCTGCTAACGACTTTGCATATGTGTTTAATAGTAATGATGAAGTAGACCAAAAAGTTTTAACGGCATTGATGATGATTGAAAAAGATTATCTTGCAAAATATCGTTTTAATGTTCTTGTCGCACGACCTAAAAGTCTGTTCTCTCAAGTATATGCACGCCTGACACCAATGAGCCTTAAGCGTCTAAAGAAATTATACGCTGATTGTTTTACAGAACTTAAATGGACTTATGGAGATTATCATTTTATTCAGCTTAATCTCGATAAAATTTGGCAACGACATTTTTCTGATGTAAGTTTCCCTCGTCTTAAGAAAGACTTTTATGACCAAAAGTTTCTTAATGACCAAAACATAGAACTTACTCCATTGTTGAAAATGACATTCTTCATGGAAAAATCGTACAAAGAAACATTGTCGATTTTTGAACGTATATTAAATGGTATTAGTTCTGCGATTTCACAACTTCGTTCTGCTGGCTCTTTCTTTTCTGAAAAAGAATTTAGAGTACAACTTGAAGCTCGTTTTGGTAAATCGGATAATGTGGATAAACTTACTTCATTTATTCTTGGAACATATTCCGGTCGTTTAATTACAGCCGGGCATATTGAAGGCGATGCGTTCTTGCAGCGTCGTCGTGTCGGCTTTGTTGAAGAATATCAAGTTTATAATAGTAATTACGAAGCTAAGTTTGCACAACTTCGTAAAACTTTTGCGAAGCTATTTAGTGAAGACAAGCCAGAAGTTCTCACTACATAAGTATACGAGAAAAGTCTTTACCTAATTATATGCGAATAGGTGCTCTTCTTGATTTATTAAACATAGGCTCATTTATCTCTACTGGTGGAGAATACCCCAAAATATTTATCCGTATAAATGACCCTCGCAAAATCAATTCTGATTCCAACGACTCCAAATATACTAATAGTATTTTGGAATCGGTAAAAGATAGGCATAAGTCAAGTTGTGCGTTATTTGAACATTTCTTTACTCATTTCTTGGATAATAAGTCCCGTTGGAATTTAATTGAAGATTTCTTCCTCGGAGCTTCTCTTGATGATATTTTAGCAAAATATCCTGGTAGTACTCGCAATAGAATTAACCTTGTTGATTTTATCAAAGATAACCTCAATCAAATTGAACATACAATAACTGACACTAATACTGCTCAATTTGCTAATGAATTTTTACCTCGTACTGATGGATATTATACAAACGATAACCTTTTGACGATTGAAAGCAGAACTAAAAAAATAAGCAAATGGCTGACTGAAGACCCGGTTATGTTACACAGGGCTTTAGTGCAATATAATTTTGTTCTTGAAAAAGATATTTACAAAATTCTAATGAATAGGCTTCAAAATCGCCATAAAGATTATTATCGTGATTTTATGGGATTGCGTTTGTTTATAGAGTTCCCTGGATATGATTCTCTTGTGCAAGCGAATGTCGCTTTGCAAAATAATCCTGTTGCCTTTTATAAGTGGTACTGTAAGAATCAAAATGTTGTTACTCTATCAAGTCTTGAGTTTAAGAAACTTATTTTGAAAGTGGAAAATATAAAACCAACTGCATTATTAAAGAGACATAGAAACCTTATTTAGAGATGTATATAAGAAATGGATAACGGCAAGTTGAACGGATATTTGGAATGGGGTTTGTGAGAGACCACAAACTTTTCGGCTATGATGATTGTTATAGTGGGAAAAAGTAGTTGTTATGGAAAGAAATATCCCTAAATGGCTTGAAGGAGCGTCTCGATTGTTGCATGGTGCAGTAATCCTTGTTTCGGTATTGCTTATTGTGTATGTGTCTTATGATATTCTAAATGGAATAGCTTTGGTGAATGCTGAACGTTATCTTGCTTTTCAGTTGTTTGTGTGCATTATATTTTTGGTTTCTTTGACTATAGATTGGTATATCTCCAAGCAACGTTGTCGCTTCTTTTTTCGCAATCTTTTATTTTTTCTTGTTTCTATCCCTTATCTTAACATTATTCATGCTACAGGTGTGGTAATGAGTGAGGAAGCCTACACATACGTGCGATTTATTCCTCTTGTACGTAGTGCGTTTGCTCTCGCTGTTGTGGTGGGGTATTTATCAAAGAATAAGTTAAATAGTTTATTTACTGCTTATTTAATTGTATTGTTAGCAGGTATATATTTTGCCAGCTTAATATTCTATAAGGTTGAGTATGGGGTGAATGATGGGGTTACAAGTTTTCCTCTTGTGATTTGGTGTGCATTTATGAATGTAACCACATTAGGCTCACCTGTGGTGCCTGCTACTGCTGTTGGTAAGATTATTTATGTGTTTTTGGGTTTTCTTGGCATGACAATGCTACCGTTGTTTACCGTGTATGTAAGCAATTTAATCAAATCAAAACCCCACCTTACTCGTTCGCGCAACAAGAGTAACGATGTGAGAGTGAAAACTCAAAAGGAAAATCAAGATTCAACGGCGTCTTAATTCGATAAAACTGTATGGATAGGGATTTCTTTCGTCGGTTTCATGGTCTTCGCATGAAATCTCTTTCCATTCCGATGAATCAAATGAAGGGAAGAATGTGTCGGCGTCGGAGAATGAAGCATGTATTCGGGTTAAGAACAACGTGTCAGTTAGTTCAAATGCTTCATTGTAAAGCATACCCCCTCCTATGATAAACCGTTTATCGTCTTGTATTGTAGCTTGCAAAGCTTCTTCCAAAGAATGATACACTTCGGCGCCCGGAGCCTTGAAATCGGTATTGTGAGTGATTACCACATTCTTTCTACCGGGTAAAGCTCCTTTGGGGAGTGATTCCCATGTGCGACGTCCCATAATGATGGTGTGTCCCATTGTGATGGTCTTGAAATGCTTCAGGTCTGCCGGTAGATAACACAGTAGGTCTCCATTTTTGCCTATTGCGCCATTTTCGTCTATTGCCACTATTGCTGATAGATTCATGCTGATTATATTATGTGTGGGATGTGTTATACAGCAACTACACCTTTGATGTGTGGGTGCGGGTCATAATCTTCAAGAGAGAAGTCTTCATACTTGAAGTCGAACAGGTCTTTCACTTCGGGATTTATGACCATACGAGGCAAACGACGTGGTTCACGACTCATTTGCTCTTTTACTTGTTCAAAATGATTGCTATAGATGTGTGCGTCACCCAAAGTGTGAACAAATTCACCGGCTTCAAGACCCGTTACTTGTGCCATCATCATTAGCAATAGTGCGTATGAAGCAATGTTGAACGGTACACCGAGGAAAATATCGGCACTACGTTGATATAATTGAAGACTCAATTTGCCGTTAGAAACATAAAACTGAAACAAGGCGTGACATGGAGGTAATTTCATAGAAGGAACATCGGCAACATTCCAAGCACTCACCATTATGCGACGAGAATCGGGGTTGTTTTTTATCAGGTCGACAGCTTGGGCTATTTGGTCGATTACACCACCTTTACCATCTGGCCATGAACGCCATTGGTGACCATAGACCGGACCAAGTTCCCCATTTTCATCAGCCCATTCATTCCAGATTCTCACACCGTGTTCTTGTAGATAATGTACATTTGTGTCACCTTTTAAGAACCATAACAATTCATAAATGATAGATTTCAAATGTAGCTTTTTTGTAGTAAGACATGGGAATCCATCGGCAAGATTGAAGCGCATTTGATGACCGAACACGCTTTTAGTTCCGGTTCCTGTGCGATCACTTTTCAGTGTACCTTCTTCCATCACACGATGTAGCAAGTCAAGATATTGTTTCATTATAATTAGAGCCTTGAATTAATATTTCACAAATATAATAATATTTTCTCACAAACAAGAAGGCTCGTTATCTCAAATATTACAAAGTCAAAAATTTAAACAACTTCTTATTATTTGACCATGCCGTTGTCGTAGCTACCGTTGCTTAGGGTTTTACGGTTCTTCTTGAATGATTTACCGAAATTTGCCTGATAGCTTATTGATAAAACAACCATATTTCCATTGTTTTTGGTCCAATTGACAGAATATCCCGGATTGACTTTGGATAAATGTGTTGTTTCATATTTATATCCGTCATTTTGGAACGGACATAGCCACATTGCAGCGAAGTAGAAGTTTTTGTATTTGTATTGGGCGTAGATTTGTGACATCCTTTCTCCAACACTGATGTTATTTCCGCTTAAGTATTTGTTTGCAGCAAGGCATTGTCCTAAACCAAAATTCCAATTTCCAAAATATGCTTGAATATTAAGGTTGCTGTTGAAATTGTTTAGCTTGTAGTCGTAATCGCTTCCTTTTGTATTGAAACGATTATAATATGCCGTAATAGATATGTTGAAATGGTTAAATATCTTTTTTAAAGAGAAATTTCCTCCTATTCTGAATCTATTCCAATAATTCCCGTTTTCACTAGTGTATATAAATTGATTGTTTTCGTTATCGTAACGTGTAAATGATATTATCGGATTAAACAGATGTTGATAATCAGCCGATAAAGATGCTGTAAATTTACCTTTTTGGAAATCGGCTCTTATGGAGTTACTAATGAGTTCGGAAGGATTTAAATCAGGATTACCTGTGGAATATGTTATATCATCAACTTGTGAAATGATGGGAGAAAGTTGACTTAATGACGGTAATGATGGGGTATAATTGAAATTGTATCTAAGACTCAAGTTATTGCTTGCCTGTAATTGTAATGTTGCTGTTGTCAGGTTGCGTACAAATGTACGACTGTCGGTATAATCATCTACATTCAATATTTTCACGCCTGATCCCAGATTATATCCCACTTTGCCTATATTTCCTGTGATTTCTCCGTAAGCGTAAGTATTGTCTTTTTTCATTTTTGAGAAACTATCGCTTGCTTTATATTCATTTTCAGCATAATTGTGCAGATATTGTACTCCGAAGCGGGTTGTTATCTTTTCAAACTCTTTTCCGTAAACGGCTTCGGTTGCAAGTGACCAACCGTTATTATCGGTTTCGAATGGAATGTGTTGATTGTTTTCTTCGTTGTCATAATTGTACCAAATGTCTCGTTTGGAATATCCGTTACTTAAATTGGTTACGGCATTCAGTTCGATGGTGTGTCCTCCTTTCATTTTCTTTGAGAAGAAAATATCAAGGGTTGGGTTGTAAGAATTATTTTTACGTCTTATAACTCGGTCATATTTCCATGTAAGATTATCTCTTGTTTCTATAATATTTCCGTCATTCCCTCCACTGCTAGGGCAGAAATTGGATTTGAAATTCACTACAAGCATTGTATTGGGGTTATACATATAAGTGTAGTCGGCAGTTATATTGTTATCGAAGTAATACATGGGAGAGTTAATACCGCGTTGGTTACGTTCTATATAAATGGTGTTGTCTCCAATGAATTTTTCATTGCTGTTGGCTATCCATTTATCGTAATCGCGATAACCGCAGTTATAGATAAGAGAAAATTGGGATTTCTTGTAGTTATAACTTCCGTTAAAGTATCCGTTAATGAAACCTGTGTTGAATGCTGATTGAAATTGTGCTGTTATACTGCCTCCTTCTTCGGCTTCCTTAAGGATGAAATTAATTATACCGCTGTTTCCTCGATCGATATACCTTATACCAGGTGTGTTGTTGTATTCAATGCGTAGAATTTTGTTAGGATTAAGGTTGGCAAAATAATTGATATCCCGTTCTTTCCCATTTACAAGCAGTACAGGAGTACCACCGCTTACCGAAATCTTTTGCATTATACGGTCAACACTCAATCCGGGTAGGGGGATTTGACCTAATAATTCAATGGCTTTGGAAGAACGGTCAACTTCGTCTTGTTGAGGGATAACAATGTATTTGTCGACTTTTCTAATCATTTTATTTGCTGTTACTGTTACTTCCTGAAGTGAGGTGGATTGCGACTCGGTTAAGAAAATGTTACCTAGATTTAAAGATGTAGTTTTGCCGGAAATGATGGCGATTTTCTCAGTATTAAAACCAATAAAAGAAACGGAAAGAATATTTCCTGCTGTGGCTTTAGCTGTTTCTAAATGAAATAAACCTTGTTCGTTCGTTTGAGATTGAACTATGATTGTACTGTCTTTATCAAAAAGGGTAATTGAAGCACCCGGAATGGGTTGCGAATTGTTTTGTGATAAGACTTTACCTGAAATGATGGTGTTTTGGGCTGTTAATGATACAAAATAAACAAATATGAATATAAGGACGATTGATATACGTTGTTTCATAGAATGTGAAATTTAATGATGATTTTTAAAATGACGAACAAAAGTAGTGATTGTTATGCGTATATTCATAAAAATTTTGTATCAAATTTCACCCCCCCCAATTTTAACTTTTATTAAGATTGATGCGGCTATATAATGGACTAGTAAAATCTATAATATATTAAAATAAAAAAGTTGCTTGCGGGCTTGGCAAGCAACTTTAGCAATAGACTTATATCTTAGGTTCTTTTGTGTCTTGATTATTTACCGGCTTGAGCTTTAGCTCTTTCCAAGTATTTGTCTACATCCACTTGGTAACCCATTATAAAGCTGGGATACTTATCTTTGATAGTTTGAAGAAGTTCTGCTTCTTGAGCATACTTTTGTTGCTCACGTAATACGGTAGCTTTCTTCAAAATGAATAGTGGAGTGTAAAGTTCGTTGTCTCCTGCAAGAGAAATAGCTTTGTCAAAGTATTTCACTGCATCGTCATACTTTTTCAAGTTTACATAACAATCGCCGATTAATGCTTGAGAAGCAGGACCTACTAAAGCACCATCACCATCATATTTCTTTAGGTAGTTGATAGCCTCTTCATATTTACCCTTTTGGAAAAGAAGAATACCGGCATTAAGACCTGCACGGTTTGAAGCGTCGTTGCTATAATTATCGGCAACAGCCATATATTCATTAAGTGCAATAGAATCTTGACCTAAAGTGTAATCTGCGTCAGCTTTGGCAATTTCTTCCTTAGCTTTTTCCAAATTAGGATTTTGAATTAGGTAAACGTAGCCAAGAATGATTACTGCGATTGCTACAATTGCACCTACAACCCAAACTATCATTTTCTTGTTGTCTTCCACTTTCTTTTCGATTCCGGAAAGTGATTCGTTAAGTTCCTCAATTGAGGTACGTGTTTCGTTTTGTTTTTTAGCCATATTATTAAAAAATACTATATTATTCGATAGTTTACAAAAATATCATGCAAAAGTAATAGATTACTTGTTAATAAAAAAGTAAATCCCCCGATTTTTTCAGAAACATCTCAAAAAACATAAAATAAAGCTACTTGAAAAGTAGGTTATAGTCACGTGTTGCAGCCGGTTTTACCAATTCTTCAGGAATAAAACGCCATTGATTTAGTGCTTTGGGAGTAAGTATTCCTTGTTTTTGGATATATTCCATCAAGTAATAGCGTAAATCTTTATCGGTTGAGAAAACTATGCGTTTTGTTAATTCTCCTTGCGGTATTCCTGCGCCTTTGGTTAAAAGTTCTCCACCTCCGTTGCCGCGATAGGAGTTCAACGCTACTTTATAAGTACGATTCATATCAAATGATGAGCCATTGGCAAGTCCTGTAATGTTTATCTTTTTTCCATAGGGCTTGGTAACATCAACGGTATAGGTAATTCCTGCTGCTGAGTCAAAATTGTAGCTGGGCTTTAAAAATATAGCACGGCTCAAATCTTCTCCATTGGGGGTTTCTCTAAGTAGCAACAGATGGTCGTCAGCCGTTGCCATTTGATTTGTCCAAATAGAGTAGGAATATTCAAGATAATCTTTGATTTCTTTTCCGGTAAGGGTCATAACATATAGCATGTTTTCATACTTATAAAGGTTGAACATATCACTCATATAGATGTCACCTTTTTTTATAGTTGCATCAAACGATAAAGGTGCGGCAAATGAAATTTCAGCTCCGGAAATGGCAAGTTGCAATGTGTGAATAAAATCAATAAATGCCGATGAGCCGAAATATGCCGGTCTTGTTTCGAGATCGGCTGTTATTGTTCCTATCTTCTTTGAAACAAATGTTTGTACATCATTATATTGGTGTGCAAATCGTTTTAGAAATTCTTGTGACGGTTCAATATCTTTGATGTCAGCCAGTTTGGCGTCAATGTTTACATTGGTGACTTTTCCTTTTGTGTCGCGAGTTATGGATAAGGTTATATCGGTTACGTAATTGCCGTTACTGGCGGGGTTTGCAGCCATAACAATGTCTCCGTTGGCTGTGGTTACGTTTTGGCAAAAACGCTGATGGTCATGTCCCATAAGCACGATATCAAAACCCGGGACATTCTGAGCTACGAGCAGTGAGGCATTTTCATTCCACTTACCTGTCTTCTTGGACGCGTCACGACCCGAATGAAACAGTCCGATGATAATGTCGGGGTTTTCTTCTTTTTTGATTATAGTTACCCATTTTTTTGCACATTCTTCCATGTCCTCAAATCGGAGTCCACTCCATAGGTTTTCTGCAAGCCATGCAGGAATGGCTGGTGTAATCATTCCGAGTATGGCAATTTTCAGTCCGTCTTTTTCTATAATTTTATAAGGAGGCAGATAGGTTTTACCTGTTTTTGTATCTATAATATTGGCACCTAGAATGGGGAAGTTACACTGTTTAATCCATCTGTCATATACGGCATGTCCTGTCTCTATATCGTGATTTCCAACATTTCCCACATCATATCGCATGAAGTTCATCATGTCGGCACATATATGGGTTGATGTCGTATCAATGAAGTTATAGTAATATACGGTGGGTTGTCCTTGTAGTATGTCCCCATTGTCTAATAAAATAAGGTGTTCTCCGAATGTCTTACGTTCTTGTTCTACATAGGCATGGACACGTGCTAGGCTGCCACTCCATGCCTTACGATTAATAAAATCGTATGGGAAGAAATTTCCATGAATATCACTGGTTTGTATGATTTTCAATTTTGATATGGATGTTTCGCTTGCCAACATAGATAAGAAGGTTGAAAGAATCAGTAGTGCAGAGAAAATACGCCTCATGATGATAACAATATTTTTTGATATAAAGTTAAAAACAGAAAGAAGTTAGAGTTTAATTGTTTTCTTGATGGTTTTCATTACTATATCTTCCATCACAAGATAACCGGGAAGAGTAGGGTGGCAGCGATCCTTTGTGTATCGTTCATCAAGACCCCCTTCGGGAGTTGCCAGAGCCGAATGGTAGTCTACATAAGGAATTTTATTTTGTTTAGCATAATTGTAAATAAGGTTATTTAATTTCTTAACCTCTTCAGCCGGTTTTAAGTCTTTACGCCATGAGAAATAGTCACAAGGAAGAACGCTGCATAAAATAACTTTAATTTTATGAGCTTTTGCTAATTCCGACATAGAAATAATGTTTCCCAGAATGTTCACCAAAGAAATTTTTCCGTTATTTTCGGCTATATCGTTAATTCCGGCAAGAATTATAACAGCTTTAGGATTCAGATTAAGAACATCCTGACGAAAACGCACTAGCATTTCACTGGTGGTTTGTCCTGAGATACCTCTATCAACGAAATTGTGTTTAGAGAAGAAATCTGGACTTTTCTTTATCCAGAAATCGGTAATGGAATTGCCATAAAACACGACATTCGGTCTTTTTGTTATAGTATCATTTGCTTCTGCGTAGCGATAAAATTGAGCCCAATCTGTTTTTTTGCTTTGAGCTGCTATATTTATGCTAATAAAACAAAGAAGCGTGTATAATAAAAATTTTTTCATAAGATAGTAATGTTATAGGAGGTTTTAAATGATTCGTTTGGTTCAAGATGAATTTGTTATGGCTCTATCCAGTCTCCATTGGCTTTTATCAATTCGATAAGTTTAGGGATGGCTTCTTCTTGTGGAATGTTCTTTTCAATACATTCTTTGTTTTTGTATAAACTTATTTTGTTGGCTGCCGCACCCACGTAACCGTAGTCAGCGTCAGCCATCTCTCCGGGACCGTTTACGATACATCCCATGATACCTATTTTCAGGTGTGTCAAGTGTGAAGTTGCCGCTTTTATTTCTTGAACTGTTTTTTGAAGATTAAAAAGAGTACGTCCACAACTCGGACAGGAGATATACTCTGTTTTAGTTGTGCGAAGTCTTGCCGCTTGAAGTATTCCGAATTCATAGCGAACAATATCATCAATGTTGTTGTATTCAGGACATTCAAGCCATATACCGTCACGATATCCGTTTAGAAGCAATGTTCCGAAATCGGCTCCTGCCTTGACTTGTATCCATTCGTTATCGTCATCGTTATAGATATTCAAAATTACAGCCGGTACATTTATTCCGGCTTGTGTGAGTTCGTCAAGGAATGTTTCTTCACATCCACTCACATTTCCATGAGCAGGAGTAACAATAAGTACAACCGAATTACAATCTTTCAAGAAAGACAGACATTCCACAGGTGTGTTTGTTGTGACCATAAGCCATTTTAGTTCGGCTTGACACGCTTTGAGCTCTTCAAGTTGTGTAAGGTCAAATAGAGGTGATGTGTTGTGTTCTTTCTTGTATTTACTTGCAGGAACAATATATTGATTAATGTTGTCTTCTATTGTTCCATCGGCAGAATAGAAATAATCGGGTAGATATTTCCCTTTCAACAGGCTTGGTAATGTAGATGTGATAACAATAGGTTTATTGTTGTCGCCTATATTACCTGTTTTTATTGTTTTTCGTCTTTGCGGTTCTATGGGTTCTCTTTTCTTGTTATTACATCCTTCAATAGGTTCTAAAGAGGCTCTTGTTGTGATATAATCGACAAGTTTCTTTGCCACAGGGACTTCAAATTCGGGATCTTCGCTAAGTGAAACTCTGATTGTATCTCCGATTCCTTCAGATAGTAAAGTTCCTATACCTACGGCTGATTTTATTCGTCCGTCTTCTCCATCACCGGCTTCGGTTACTCCGAGATGTAATGGAAAATGCATGTTTTCGGCTTCCATCGCTTGTACGAGTAATCGTACGGTTTGTACCATAACAACGGTATTGGAAGACTTTATGGAAATAACAACATCGATAAAATCTTCGGCAACGAAAACGCGAAGAAATTCCATAGCCGATTCTACCATTCCTGCAGGCGTATCGCCATAATGACTCATTATGCGATCACTTAGACTGCCATGATTGACTCCTAATCGCACCGCAGTAACGTTTTTTCGACAGAGTGCTATGAATGGCACAAGTGCCTCATGTATTTTTTTGATTTCTTGTGCATATTCTTCATCTGTAAAATGAAGTTTTTGGAATTTGCGGGCAACATCAACAAAGTTTCCCGGATTAATGCGTACTTTGTCGGTGACTTGTGCTGCCGCAAATGCTGCACTTGGATTAAAATGAATGTCGGCGACCAGTGGGGTTGTGTATCCATCAGTATGCAGTTGAGTACGTATTTTGCCAATGTTTTCGGCTTCACGAACTCCTTGTGCCGTTAAACGTACAATATCGGCTCCTGCGTCACAGATACGTTTACACTGAGCTATACTGCCTTCAGTATCCATTGTTGATGTTGAGGTCATGGATTGAATGCGTATAGGGTAGTCACTACCGAGTTTAATTCTTCCTATGTTTACGGTAGAAGTTTTACGTCGAGAATAGTTCATCAGTTTGTTTTGAATTTATATTCTACTTTCTTCAAATCTTCATTGGCTTTAACTATCTTTTGAGCTAGAGATGCCTTATATGCAGAGAATCTTTGAGCAAGCTCCTTATCATTTAAAGCAAGCATTTGGATGGCAAGTATTGCCGCATTTTGTCCTGCATTTATTCCTACTGTCGCAACAGGTATGCCAGGAGGCATTTGTACGATAGCAAGTAATGCGTCCATGCCATCAAGTGTAGAATTGATAGGCAGACCGATAACAGGAAGTGTTGTCATTGCGGCGATAACCCCCGGAAGATGAGCCGCCATGCCGGCTGCAGCTATAATAACTTTTATTCCGCGAGATTCGGCTCCGCGAGCAAAAGATTCAACTTCGGCAGGTGTGCGATGAGCACTTAATGCGTTCATTTCAAATGGAATTTCCATTTCATCAAGCATTTTAGCCGTTTTTTCAAGAATAGGAAGATCGCTTGTGCTTCCCATTATAATACTTACTATCGGTTTCATATATATTATTCTGTTTATGTTTCTTAAGAAAAAAGTCTAATGGCTATATGTACACATATATAACCGTTGATAAATCCCGCAATAACTTGCCAAAGATTATGTCGTCCCTGATACATTCTTACAGAGCCGGCTATACCTGAAATGATTATTGTTACACACATAAGCCAAAATGTATTAAACGCTTCAAGCCCTTCGGAATGGATAAAGAAGAGTAAAGCGACAAGTCCACCCATTCCGGCGGTGTGTGCGCTTATTTTCCATTTAAAATTGATAAGATATGATATTATGCATGTAATTACTCCACCTATTGCAAATGCTGTGAGCCATAATGGTGCGTGAACGTGGTTTATGTAACAAGCTGCTGCTGTATAGCATGCTATGGCTGCAAGATATGGGTATCTTCGTTCTTTACGATTGATAAGATGTCTGTCTGTGATAATTTTGAGATTATGTAGGATACCTATGAAAATCATAGGTATGACACAAGTAATACCGAAAACTACCAAAAGAACAGCAAGACGCGTTCCTAATGGTTGATAGCATATTACCGAAACCCATAATGCAAGAAAAACGCCATAACTAGGCGTAAGTAACGGACTGAGCACATTGGCTAAAAATCTTGAAATGTGTTGCATCATAACATTCTCATCGATTTTATTGCTGTTTATCAAGCATTGAACATATTTACAAAATTAAATCTCTTTACGCAAACGTGCAACAGGTATAGAAAGTTTTTCTCGATATTTGGCTATGGTGCGTCGTGCGATTTCATAACCTTTCTTCTTCATTATAGAACAAAGTTGTTCATCAGAATATGGACGAGACTTATTTTCTTCATTAATTACTGTTTTAAGTATGGTTAATATTTCTCTCGATGAAACCTCTTCACCGCTTTCATGTTGTAATCCTTCATTGAAGAAATATTTAAGAGGGAACACACCCCATTGTGTGGTAACATATTTGTTTACGGTAGCTCGTGAAATTACAGAAAGGTCATACCCCGTATCATCGGCTATATCTTTCAATATCATGGGGCGTATCTTGGATTCATCTCCGCTTAAGAAGAAGTCACGTTGGCGAACGGTAATACAACGCATTGTGCGGAACAATGTTTCTTGTCGTTGTCTCAAAACTTTAATGAAATCACTCGCTTTTTCATATTTAAGTTTAACGGCTGTGGCGAGCTCTATCTCTTTGCGTGATGAAGGCCTGTGCTTGGTAAAATTGTTGTATATTGTAGAATAACTTTCCGCTATTTGTAACTCAGGAATATTATTAAGCAAAGTGAGCATTATGTTTTCTCCGTCTATCTCGACGTTAAAGTCGGGAATGATTTGTTGGGCATGTGATTCGTCGGCAATACCGGTAATTGTATTGCCGGGTTTCGGAGTTAAAGTTCTAATGTCGGTTATGATTTCTTTCATCGTTTCATCATTAATGTTAAGAGCCGACATTATTTTATCATAATGTTTCTTGGAAAACTCGTCAAATAATTCTTCTATAACGCGACATGAGAGTTTGTTTATAGGATTGTTTTGCTTACGTTTTAATTGAAGAATCAGACAATTTTGGAGGTCTAATGCACCTACTCCGGCAGGATCAAGTTCTTGTACGACGTGAAGCATTGATTCAACCTCTTCTTCAGGAACGTCAATCCCTGTTTGAAATACAAGATCATCGGTTATTGCAAGAAGTGAACGAGACAAATAACCGTTATCATCAATATTTCCAATAATGTATTCGGCTATTTTCATTTGTGTTTCATTAAGATTACGTTCATGAATTTGTTCCATGAGGTAATCTACCAATGAGGACTCCGAAATGATAATAGCGTTAGGAGTTTCATCATCAGCACTATGATTTGATATGTTTGTGCGATAGTATGGGATATCGTCTTCGTCACGATAGTCTGCTTGTTGTATATCTTCGGCAGTTTCATTGAAAGTTTCACCATCTTCATCTTTGTTAAGATTTTCCGCTGTTATCTCCTCGTTTACCTCCAATGCCGGATTGTCGTCCAATTCACTACGTACTTTTTCTTCTATTTCCAGACTGTTCATCTGTAGCAATGGCACAAGTTGAAGTTGCAACGGGGATAATCGTTGTGTCAACTTCTGTTCCTGTGTCAATGTTTGCTTTCCCATTTGAATAATTTTCTACAAACTTACAGAGAATTATTGAAACCACCACATTTTAAGTGTATAATATTTTTTGATACAATGTTTATCTATTTTTTACAATCTCAAATTCCGTATTCACATAATCATCTTGATTAGGCTCATAATCTTCTTGTTCGGCATACTCATTAGCTGCAATTTCAATAGCTTCTCTCTCTGATTCAGCTTCTACAGTTACGGTATATTCATAAATTTCTCGTATCAAAACTTCATATTCTTTCATAACTTATATAATTTTTAATGATTTATTCTTCGATTTCAACTTCAATGGATTCAAATACAAGCCCGGTCAAGCCCGCTTCCTCAACAGCATTCTTAAAACGTTCTGTGCAGATCCCATATACATTTTCATCCGGTAAACTTAATCTATAGAAATCTTGATTTTTATTAAAAATTACGGTTCTCGGAGCAAAAAAGGTGAATTTCTGCGTTTTGAACTGAGTC
>CAZTFX010000051.1:0-15470 GCA_964613095.1 uncultured Muribaculaceae bacterium
GAATATAAACTATGTTCTACAGCAATGTGGGACGCTTAATATTTACGTATGAAATTATAGAAGAAGGAGCAGTAATTCCTTATTCTAGCATTGTAAATAGGTTAAAATACGGCTATTATTTAAGTTATGATCCTATGTATGACATTATCAAGCGACGACCTATTGCAGGGGTGAATAGCTACACGAAGCTTAAAATTGACGGAAATGAGTGCTATTTTCATTTTATCGGTGAGGATATTCATAGAGAAATGATTGTCTCTCCACAAGGTGCAACAAGGCTCACTCAGGAAGAACCGGAGAAAGACGGTTACACATTCCATGCTCGCAAGTTTTGGGAAATCAACTGGAAATACCGCGACCACCTCACCGAAACCGACTTCCTCACCGCTTGGAACAAAAAATAAATAGTAATTTTGTACATGAGCAATGTTTGTCGTATCTTTGACGGTTGAAAATTTAATGGTTATGAGAAAAGTAAAAAATTATATCGTAGTATTGGCAACCATATTGTTGGCTGCTTGTGGAGGAAATGAATTTAAGGTGTCGGGTAAAATAGAAGGTGCCGGCGACACTACCAAACTTGTTCTTGAGGTGGCTAACAATGGAATGTGGCTTATTGCCGATTCGGTAAAGCCTTCAAGTGATGGTTCATTTAAGGTTACTTTACCTGCTCCTCAATATTCCGATATTTATAGGTTGAGGTATAATGATAAGTCAATCTATTTTCCTATAGACAGTCTTGATAATGTAAATATCAAGAGTAACTTGAACGCATTCAGTACTGATTACACTTTGAGTGGAACCACGAATGCAGAAATTCTTATGAATGTAGATAAAAAAGCCATGCAAATGCATGGAGCAAGTGCTGAAGCATTGAAAGAGTGGAAAAAAGAACTTGCAAACGTAATTCTTGGGGATCCAAGCAGTATTGTAGCTTATTATATAATTAATAAATATATAGGTGAAACTCCATTGTTTAATCCATATGACAAAGAGGATATGAAAATAATAGGGGCTGTTGCCAATTCATATAACTCATTTAAACCGAATGACCCTCGTACTGCTTATCTTGTGAACTTGGCAATCAGCAGCCGTCGCATGCATACTCCTGTGGTAAGTGGCGATACATTGGTTGTTGATGAAATTCCCTTACTGAACATTACTTTGCAAGATGAAAAGGGACAAATGCAAAATTTGGACGAAATTGCAGCACAAGGGAAAGTCGTTTTGCTTAATTTTACGGTTCACAGTGATGAATTATCTCCTGCCTTTAACAAAGCTCTTGCCGATGAATATGAAAAGTATAAATCAAGGGGATTTGAGATTTATCAGATTGCATATGATACCGATGAATTTCAGTGGCGTCAAACTGCAAAAAATCTTCCTTGGATAACAGTGTATGATGGAAGAGGTATTTATTCTCCCGATCTTGCCAGATATAACGTAGTGGGATTTCCTACAACATTTATAATAAATCGTAATGGTGAACTTGCCGAACGTGTGGTGGATGTAACTGCTTTATCTAGAACTATTGCAAAGTATTTATAAGAGTCAGGAATTCTTTCTATAATATAGAATACCTTTTATTAAACGGTTTAGGTTGGATAAAAAGCCTAGACCGTTTTTCTTATTTAGTCGATACGCTTTGAGTGCCAATCGAGGAATGAAAGAATAGGGGTAAGCTACATATATGTAGGCTCCTTCTGCCATAATTACCCCTGTCTGGGCTACTCTTGTGGAAGATGTTGTGGGGTGATTATGTTCTACAATCACAATGGGATAATATTGACAATTTAATCCGGATTTTATTGCGTCGTGAATAAAGATGTTTTCTTCTCCCGATTGCAATACGGGTGCTCCAAGCCCGAAAAGTTCGTTAAACCATAGCTTGCCTTGAATTGATGTGCGACGAAAAGCTATTTCAAATGATGTGACAAAGTAGCCTTTTTCGAAATTATTCAGATTGAACGAGTGTTGAGGATACTCTTTCCCTTCATAACTGAATTTCATTTTAAAAGTGGCAATATCTAATTCGGGGTGCTTTTGGAAAGTGTTTATGACTGCATTGAAATATTCAAGTTGATAGCTGCAATCGTCATCGGCAATAAGGCAGATATCGCCTGTGGCATGACTGATAGCATTATTTCTGTTACGACTTAATCCTTTGCCTTGAATGTGTGCTATTTTTACGTCATTACGTATTAGTTCTTGTGGAATGGTGTAGTTCTCATTGGCAAGTGAATGTTGCCACGAAATGAGGTAATTTACTCCTTCAATTGGACTAAGCAAAAGATTATTGATATTATTAATACCGTTATCAATGGTACAGATTAAAATTTCCAGTGTCATTTTGAGATAATTTTATTCCAAAAATCGATGTGTCGTTGTGCTACAATGTGGCTGTCGTTATGTTTAACGACAAACTCACGACTCATGCGTGAAAGTCTTGGTAGTTCGTGTTTATTTTGAATAATCCATTCTAGTTTATTGTAAATATCATTTTCAACAAGAGGAGATACATTTATAATAGGTTTGTTTTCGATTTCTCCTATGAAATCATAAAATTCCGGTTCGGCACCCGATACGGCAATAAGTCCTTGTGCCATAGCAATCAGAGCGTTGGTAGCAGGGGTGTAAGAATATATTTGATCGAGGATTACATGCGAGGATTTCATCATCTCCACATATTTCTTATAAGGAATATTTTCGGCTACCAGCATTTCACATTTATCGGGATATCGTTCATGTACTAGTTTGAGTGCAGCCAGTAAACGATCGGTTCCTTTCAAGATTGTCCTATCTTTCTGAATACCTATAAAGAACCTTACTTTATCTAGTTCTTTATCTATAAAAAGAGGTTTTAGAGACTTTGTGTCAATCGGAATGCCTGCATAGGCAAGTTTGTGAGGTATTTTGTCCTTATAAGATGCATAATATTCATAAAGACAGGCTATAGCACCATCTATGTGTTGAATGAAATACTCATGATAATCGGTAACTTCCGGGAGTAACCAATTCTTTTGTGTTACTCCTTCATGGGATTCCATATATGGTGAAACTTTATCGCCTAAAAGATAGTCGGAGTATCGAAAAGTTTTACCATCATAACAAGTTTTTACATATTGAGAATCAGTTCCAAGAGCCGAGAGAAATATATGTTTGTTATGATTTTTCAGATAGTTGAAAATCAGTTTTAATTTTTTGGGTCTGAGAACAAGAAAATGAGGGTTTGCAAGATGGACGATGTCAAAACCTCGCATACGAGCAAGAGCCATTGATAATTTAATAGAATAGCCGAGTGTACTTAATTTCCCGGTTTTTCGAGTTATGTCGATATCTCTATCTGTTTTTTGCCACCCGGAACCGTCGGAAGCCACCACACAAGTGTGTCCCATGTTCTTTAAAGCATGAGCTAACGTATTGTGAAAATTGCTGGCATCTCCTACAAATAATATTTTCATCTATTCAATTCGTATAATTCATGTAGTTTTTGTTGCAATAGTTTTTTATTGGGTAAAAACAATTGATATTCAGCAACCATTGTGGGAGACATGCTACGATTTAAAGCATATTCTACAACTTCATTGTCTTTGTCTTTACACAATAAAACTCCAATACTAGGATTTTCTTTGTCTTTTTTTACGTCTTTATCTAATGCTTCCAGATAGAAATTTAATTGTCCGAGATGTTCCGGCTTAAAACGTTCTGTTTTAAGTTCAAAAGCAACAAGACATTGTAATTCACGATGATAAAAAAGAAGATCAATTCTGAAATCACTATTCCCAACTTGTAAACGAAATTCTTGATCAATAAAAATGAAATCTTTTCCAAGCTCTAATATGAAGTTTTTCATATTCTTGACTAATGCATTTCGTAAAGAATTTTCATGTTTATAATCTACACCTTTAATAAACTCTAATATATATTGGTCACGAAATACTGTTTCTGATTGAGGAGCCATTTCTCTCAGCACTGCTGAGAGTTTTATATTTCCAGATGATATTCTTTCATATAGAGCACTATCTATTTGGCGATTAAGTTGTCTTGTTGACAATCTTTCCTTAATACATAAATGTAGATAGAATAAACGTTCTTTTAGAGAGTTTGTGCGACTGATAATAGTTAGATTATTGGTCCAACTAATTTCTCTCAGCATAGCTGAGATATTTTCGTCACAATTATAATAAGTCTCATAAAATTGTTTCATTCTCCACAAATTTTTATCAGAGAAACCTTTAATTTCGGGACTGTTTGTGGATATGTAATGGGCTAATTGTCTAACAACACCATCGCCCCATTCGGTGTTTCTTATTTTATTGGAGATGTAAGAACCAATATTCCAATACAATTCAATTAATGCGGAATTTGCAATTCTTACGACATTGTTTCGTGTCTGTTGTATTATAGAAATAATTTCTTCAAATTGACTGATAATGTTAGTATTTGGGAAAGCATTTGTTGCTGAAATATTGTTTTTATCTTTCATGTGAAAAACCGTTGTTTTATTCTTTGAATGCGAAATTACAAAAGATTAGTGAAAAATAGTATTTTTATGGTGTTTTTCTTTACCTTTGTTGTTATGAAGATACTGTTGATTGGCGAATATAGTAATGTGCATTGGATTCTGGCAGAAGGCTTGCGTGCTTTGGGGCATGATGTTACGGTTGCTTCCAATGGGGATTTTTGGAAGAATTATCCTCGTGATATCGATTTGCGAAGGGATACGACAGGTCGGAAAGATACCATGAGCTTTATGTGGCGATTGCTGAAAGCGTTACCTAAGATGAGAGGATATGATGTGGTTCAACTCATTAATCCTATATTTGTGGAATTAACACCCCGACGAATTTATCCAATATACAATTTCTTGCGTAAGCACAATAAAAAAGTCTTTCTCGGAGCATTCGGGATGGATTATTATTGGGTGAAGACCGGTCTTGAATGTGTGTTTCGGTATGGCGATTTTAATATTGGGGATAAGTTAAGAAAAACATCTTTTGCACAAATTTTTATTGATGACTGGCTAAATGGAGCAAAAGGAGATCTGAATAAATACATAGCCAAAGATTGTGATGGAATTATAAGTGGTTTGTATGAATATGATATATGTTATCAAATAGCTTTTCCCGAAAAAACACAATTTATACCTTTTCCTATAAACATGGATAAGGTAACGCCAAGAAAGTCTCATCCGGAGACATCTAAAATACGTTTTTTTATCGGTGTGCAAAAGGGACGTGAAGAATATAAAGGCACTGATATAATGTATCCTATTCTGTTAAAATTAGCAGATAAATACCCTGATAAAATGGAAATAGTGAGAGTCGAATCGGTTCCTTATGCACAATATTGTCAATTGATGGACTCCAGTGATGTGCTGTTGGATCAATTGTATTCTTTTACACCATCAATGAACTCACTGTTGGCAATGGCAAAAGGCTTGGTGCTTGTAGGTGGGGGAGAAGAAGAAAATTATGAAATATTGGGAGAACGGGAATTGCGACCAATTGTAAATGTGCTTCCCGACGAACAAGATGTGTATGAAAAATTAGAATCATTGGTTCTTAATACAGAAGATGTAAGAAAACGTCAGCGGGATAGTATTACTTATGTGGAACGGTATCATGACCATAAGAAAGTAGCAGCACGATATGTTGAATTTTGGAACAGTAAAGGAAAAAAAGTATAATTAATTAAAATGAAACTCAGTGTAATAATACCGGTTTATAATGTGGAACAATATCTTAGTAAATGTATTGAGAGTGTATTGTTGCAAGGTGTTGATGATTGTGAAATCATTTTGGTTAATGATTGTTCAACTGATGGTAGTGGTTTTTTATGCGATGAATGGGCAAAGAAAGAATCTCGAATAAAAGTTATTCATTGTGATAAAAATGGAGGGTTGAGTCGTACCCGTAATATAGGAATACAAGTTGCCACAGGAGAGTTTATAACATTTGTAGATTCCGATGACTTTCTTGCCCCCGATACATATAAAGATAATCTGAAACTTTTAGAACAAAATACTTATGTTGATGTCTTGGAGTTTCCTGCGTATATATATTATGGCTCAAAAAAAGAATATAAATATACTCCAAAGAATAATATTATACGTAATTACATCGATTGGATTAATGCAGGAGGTGGCTTTTATTGTTATGCTTGGAATAAGATATACAGAAGAGTATTATGGAAAGATTTAGAATTTCCAGAAGGTCGTATATTTGAAGATATTTTTGTAATACCTAATGTAGTGGAAAAATCCGGGAAGATATTAAGTTCCTCACAAGGATTATATTATTATTGTGATAGAGAAAATTCAATATCAAATAGGGTTACAATAGAAAGCAAAAAAGCATATATACAAGCTTCAATGTTTTTATATGATAAATTGGTAAACGATAAGAGAGTAGAGACTAAAATATTAGATGATTTTTATTTGTATCTGTGTAATGCACAGATTGTTTTGTTACAGCTGGGAGGTGATATATTGGTACCGGAACGTCATATTCCGTTAAAAAGAACTTTGTTTGTTCGTAGACCGATTGCGCTTTATATAAAAGCTGTAATATACTCTCTTCTAGGTAAAAAATATTGTATCTTTATGGCTAAAATGAGAAATTTATATAGTAAATTATAATTATGTTGATTTCGATTATAATCCCGGTATATAATAGGGCGGATATGGTGAAAGTTACACTTGAGTCGGTGAAAGCTCAAACTCATCGCCCCATTCATCTTGTGCTTGTGGATAATAATTCCACCGATAATACATTGCAGGTATTACAGAACTTTAAAACAGAGAATGAAGCGCAGGATTTTACGATAGATGTAATAGAAGAGATAACTCCCGGAGCATGTGCAGCTCGTAATGCGGGAGCAAGGTTGGTGAATAGTGAATGGTTGATGTTCTTCGATAGTGATGATACTATGGACGATTGCCTTGTGGCTGAATATGTAAGAAGGATACAAGAGTGCAAAGGTGATGTAGATGTGGTGGTGGCAAACTTGGATTTCAATAAGAACGGACGTATATTTTATGTACATTTTGCCCGAAAGGATTTTCTTGTAAATCATATTTTCCATGCTTGCATGTCAACCCAAAGGTATATTATGCGGAGGTCGTTGTTTGAACAGTCTGGGGGGTGGAATAATAATGTTAAATGTTGGAATGATTGGGAATTGGGGATAAGAATCTTGTTGAAAAATCCAAGAGTAGCAGTACTCGATTCAGGTATATATGTACATGTGAATGTACATGATAATTCAATTACGGGAGCGAACTATTCTCAAAATCATGAACGTAGAGAACACGCTATTACTACAGCTATTCAAGCTGTAGAACACTCAATGTTTCAAAACAAGAGCAGAATAAAACGCCTATTGCAAGCACGTCGTTTCATTCTAGCAGGTTTGTATAAAAAAGAAGGGCAAAAAGAGCTTGCAAAATCATTTTATAATAAAGCATTACAAGAAGTGAAAAATGATAGACTATTATGTTTAATCGCACCGGTTATATATAATTATGTGGGTTATGGAGGTCGAGGAATAGACCGAATAATTAAGTTATTAGTGGGATAATGTTAGTATCTATTGTAATACCTGTGTATAATAGGGCGGAGATGGTGAAAGCTACGCTTGATTCGGTGAATCGACAGCCTCATCGTCCTATTCAACTTATACTTGTGGATAATAATTCCACTGATAATACTTTGCAGGTATTGCAGAATTTTAAAACAGAGAATGAAACACAGGACTTTAAAATAGAAGTAATCGAGGAAAAAAAGCAAGGTGCAAGTATAGCGAGAAATACAGGGGCAAAATTAGCGAAAGGAGAATGGTTGATGTTCTTCGATAGTGATGACACAATGGATGATTGCCTTGTGGCTAAGTATGTGGAGAAAATTAAAAAAAATGATGTAGACCTTGTTTGTACAACAATAGAATACATATATAAAAAGAAAAAAATAAGGTCATTTCTTGCCTACGATAATTTTCTTATAAATCATATATTCCATACATGTTTATCTACAGAAAGATACATAGTTCGGAAATCCTTATTTGAATATGTTGGTGGTTGGGATGAATCGTTAACCTATTGGGATGACTGGGAGTTAGGAATTAGATTGTTATTAGAAAAACCTAAGGTTAGGGTTGTTGATGACGGAATATATGTACATGTGAATGTACATGATAATTCAATTACTGGTAGTACATATTCATCGCGAGTGTGTGAAGCAAGAAAAGCAATATTAAAAGCAATGCAAGATATTGAATTGTCCGATTATAACGATAAAATTTATTTGTGGAAATTATTATTATATAGAAAGGTGCTATTGGCTGGGTTGTATAATAAGGAAGGTGAAAACGATTTGGGGGAGTCAATGTTTAATGAAGTCACAATAGAATTGTCAAGTATGCCTATATTAAGATTTTTTTATTGGGTAATGTATAAATATGTCAGTTTAGGCGGGCGTGGTTCTCAAAGAATTGTAAAGTATTTAGTGAAATAATATAAATTTTAGACAATAAATAAAAGCCAAATTCTGAGAGTAATATGGAGGTCTTGGTAGAGAACGAAATTTTTTATTAAATTTGTGGGATAATATGTTACGTGGTTTCATACCAATGGAAATAATGGGGGAAATCCGAGCAAGTAAATCTTAAGTCTGAAATTTTGAATATGGCTGAAGCAAACGAAACTTTGGAAAAAGAACAAATAGCAGGAGGTGATAGTTACAACAAACTGGTGACATTGGAGGCACTGGAGCATATACGTCGCCGTCCGGGTATGTATATCGGAAAACTTGGTGATGGCTCGCAGAGTGATGATGGTATATATGTGTTGTTAAAAGAAATACTTGACAATGCTATTGATGAACATGCTGCCGGACACGGAAACGTGATAGAAGTAGAGGTAAATGACGGTGTTGTTTCGATTCGAGACCATGGGCGTGGTATTCCGTTAGATTATGTTACGAGGGCTGCTACGTTGATGAATACCAGTGGCAAATTTGACACGCAGAATTATAAAAGCTCTGTGGGTTTGAATGGCGTTGGTTTGAAAGCAACCAATGCGCTGTCGGAACATTGTTATGTGCAAAGTTATCGTGATGGTCAAACTGCTTATTCTTCTTTTGAATGTGGAAAATTGATAAGTGAAAGCGGAATAGTGCCGGCAGAATCGGATGTTCCCAATGGAACGCTTATTCAATTTAAACCGGATAATACCATATTTGTAAATTACACTTATAATGAAGACTTTGTCGAGAGGATGATTAAGAACTATACTTTCTTAAACACCGGACTCACAATAATATATAACGGAAAGAAATATCATTCGCGCAATGGTTTGTGTGACCTTGTGAACGAATATATGACCAATGATCCTTTGTATCCTCTTATTCATTTTAAGGATAAAGATATAGAAGTGGTTATCACTCATGCGGCACAATATGGAGAGGAGTTTTACTCATTTGTTAATGGGCAACATACCACTCAAGGTGGTACACATCAAGCTGCATTCCGAGAAGCATTAAGTCGAACTATAAAGGAGTTCTTTAATAAGAATTTTGAATATGCCGATATTCGTAATGGTATAGTTGCTGCCATCAGTATAAAAGTCGTTGAGCCAATATTTGAATCACAAACTAAAATCAGGTTGGGTAGTACCGTAATGTATAAAGATGGTCCTACTATTTATAAGTTCATAAATGATTTTATGAAGAAGGAACTTGATAATTTCCTTCATAAAGAACCTCATGTGGCTGAGGTGATGCTACGTAAAATTACTGAGAGTGAAAAAGAACGTAAAGCGATGGCAGGTGTTACCAAAATAGCTCGTGAACGAGCCAAAAAGGTTGCTCTTCATAATCGTAAGTTGCGTGATTGTCGTGTACATTTCAATGATACGAAAGGCGATAAACGTGCAGATAGCATGATTTTTATCACCGAGGGTGACTCTGCCAGTGGTTCTATCACAAAGATACGTGATGTGGAAACTCAGGCAGTATTCTCGTTACGTGGTAAACCGTTGAACTCTTTTGGGAAAACTCAAAAGGTTGTGTATGAAAACGAAGAGTTTAACTTGTTACAAGCTGCTCTTAATATAGAAGGAGGAATTGACGGATTGCGTTATAATAAAGTGATTATTGCAACCGATGCCGATGTGGACGGTATGCACATACGATTGCTTATGCTCACCTTTTTGCTTCAATTCTTCCCCGAATTGATTAAGACGGGGCATGTGTATATCTTGCAAACTCCACTCTTCCGTGTGCGTAACAAGAAAGAGGCAAAACGCAAATCTCGTAAGGGAGGAACAGCCTCACAGTCTAGTCCTGAAACATATTATTGTTATAGTGAGGAAGAACGTCTTGCCGCAATTGAAAAATTAGGAGAAAATGCCGAAATTACCCGATTTAAAGGATTAGGTGAGATTTCTCCCGATGAGTTTAAGGGATTTATTGGTGAGGATATGCGTCTTGACAGAGTTTCATTGCGAAAAGAAGACTCGGTAAAAGAAATGTTGGAGTTCTATATGGGTAAAAACACAATGGAACGTCAAAACTTCATTATAGATAATCTGGTAATTGAAGAAGATGAAGAATTGCAATAAAAAGAAACGTGTGGCAATGTTTCCCGGAACATTTGACCCGTTTACCATAGGGCATGAATCAATTGTGATACGTGCCTTAGACCTTTTTGATGAAGTTATTGTTGCTGTTGTAAACAATAATGAAAAAAGCACATTCATGAGTTTGGAAAATCGTATGCGCTATATAGAAAGTGTATTTGCCGATAATCAGCGAGTGCGAGTTGTGTCATTTGCCGGATTACTTGTGGACGTTGCCAAAGCCGAAAAAGCAGATTGTTTGATACGAGGGGTGCGCACGGTTCAGGATTTTGAATATGAGAAAAATTTAAGCGATATCTATCGTGTAACCGGCAAGATTGAATCAATATTGCTTTGTGCTTATCCGGAATATGGATTTGTGAGTTCTACAATGGTGCGTGCACATATTACTCATGGATGTGATGTATCGGCATATATGCCGGCTAAAGGGGATAGCTCTTTACTCCCGATAGTAAACAAATAAAAGTTGGACTTAAATAGTACTACAGATGAAGGTGATAAAAATCTTTTTATTGATGTTGGCTGTGTCTGTTACAGCAAATGTGGTTGAAGCAAAGAATTTACAACGTAGCATGAAAAAACTTATGAATGCACAATTTGCTGTAAGTGAATTCTATGTTGATAGTGTAAATGATGAAAAGGTTGTAGAGGACGCTATACGAGGTATGCTGGATAAACTGGATCCTCATTCAACTTATAATACAGCCGAAGAAACTCAGGAATTACAACAACCGCTTCAGGGCAAATTCAGTGGAATTGGAATTTCTTTCAATATGAAGCAAGATACGCTTTACGTAATATCTCTTATTGCGGGAGGACCAAGTGAACGAGTCGGACTGCGTCCCGGTGATCGTATTGTAACAGTTAATGATACTACAGTGGCAGGTGTCAAGATGAAAAGTAACGACATCCGTAAGCGACTTATGGGAAAGAAAGGGTCGTTGGTGCGAGTGGGAATTAAGCGTCCCGGAGTAGCTGAAATAATGCAATTTGGAATTACACGTGATGAAATTCCTATATATAGTGTAGACGCATCTTATATGGTAGATTCTAGTACCGGTTATATTCGTATAAGTCGTTTTGCGGAGGCTACTGCCGAAGAATTTGAACAAGCATTCAATGAATTGAATAAGCTTGGAATGAAACAACTTATTTTGGATTTAAGTGACAATGGTGGTGGTTACCTGAATACGGCTGTAGAACTTGCTAATTGGTTTTTGGATGCAGGCGAAACTATCGTATATACAGAGGGACGTCGTTCTCCTCGATATGATGCTACTGCCAATGGTAAAGGGAAATTTAAAGATGGTAAATTAGTTGTGTTGGTTAATCAATATTCGGCTTCAGCAAGTGAAATTCTTTCAGGTGCTGTTCAAGATTGGGATAGAGGAGTAATCGTAGGGCGTCGTACTTTTGGAAAAGGTCTTGTTCAACGTCAATTTGGATTTGATGACGGGTCTATGATGAGACTTACAACAGCACGTTATTATACACCTTCCGGGCGTTGTATTCAGAAACCTTATAAAGAAGGGGCAAAAGATGATTATGCTTTGGACGTTTATAAACGTTTTAAAGTTGGTGAATTACAACATGCCGATAGTATTCATGTTGCCGATTCTTTGAAATATACTACTTTAAAATCCGGTCGTGTTATCTATGGTGGTGGCGGTATTATTCCTGATGTATTTGTTCCTGTTGATACTACTGATTATAGTAAATATTATGCCGATTTAAGTGCAAAAGGTGTATTGATTCAATATACTTTGGGATATGTGGATCGTTATCGCGATGAATTAAAGGCAAAATATACCGATGTTACGGCTTTTGATAAAGGATTTGTCGTAAGTGATGAAATGATGAAAGAGTTGATTGCGATGGGTGAGAAGGAAGGGGTTAAATATAATGAAGAACAATTTAATACTAGTAGAACTTTACTTGAACTATTGGTAAAATCATTGATTGCTCGAGATGTCTTTGACCAAGAAGCATTCACAATAATATATAATAAGCGTAACGATTTATTGAGAGAGGGACTTCGTGTCATCAATGACGATAAATTGTATAATTCATTATTGAGATAACTACATATTTTTTTGTGAAATAAAAAAACTGGAAATAAATAAAAATTATATACTATTATGAGTAAAGCTACAGTAAAAAATCTTGAAGCATTGCGCGAAGCTATGCGCAAAGTAAAGGTAAGTGCAGTAATAATACCGGGAACCGACCCACACCAAAGTGAGTATGTTAATCCTCATTGGAAAGTACGTGATTGGGTTACAGGATTTACCGGTAGTAATGGTACTGCCGTTGTTACTCTTGATAAGGCAGGATTGTGGACAGATTCTCGTTACTTCCTTCAAGCTGCCGACCAATTGCAAGATTCAGGGTTTGATTTGCATAAGGAAGATATTCCGGGTGAGGCAACAGTTACCGAATGGCTTGCCGAGCAACTTGAAGATAATGACATTCTTGCCGTTGATGGACGATTGTTTACGTTAAATAAAGCCAATCAATTAGAAGAATTTTGTGGTGTAAACGGTTTTCGTTTTGCTACCGATTTTGCACCTGCCGATTCTATCTGGGAAGACCGTCCTGCTCGTCCTATGACAAAAGTGTTTGTTCATGATGTGAAATATGCCGGAGAGAGTGCAGAAAGCAAGATAGAACGTGTTCTTGAACAGGTGGAAAAGACCGGAGCCGATGCTATTTTCTTACCTATGCTTGATGAAATAGCATGGACGTTGAATCTTCGTGGTTCTGATGTGGAATGTACTCCTGTGCTTGTTTCCTACTTATATTTATCACGTGAAGAAAAAGTTCTTTTCGTGGATGAAGAAAAGATAGATGCAGAGGTTGCGACACATTTGGAGTCTGTAGGTGTAGAAGTGAAACCTTATGATGATGTTCAAAAGTGGCTTAATAAAGAGGTCTCATCCAAAATAACTGTACTTCTAGATCCTAATCAAGTAAGTGATACATTGGGACGTGCATTTGAATGTTATAAAGTTTACGCCAAATCTCCTATAGCAGCATTAAAAACCATTAAGAATGAAGTTCAGATAGAAGGTATACGCAAAGCAATGGAACGAGATGGTGCAGCTCTTGTACGTTTGTGGAAGTGGGTAGAAGAAATGGCTCCTACAGGAACTATAACCGAAATAGATGTTGCAAATAAGGCCATTGAATATCGTAGTGTAAGTGAATTGTATCGTGGAGAAAGTTTTGGAATGATAGCCGGATACAAAGAACATGGGGCAATTGTTCACTACTCGGCTAAGCCTGAAACTGCTTCAACGCTGAAAGCTGAAGGTTTGTTCTTAGTTGATACCGGTGCGCAATATTTGGATGGAACAACCGATATCACTCGTACAATGTCTCTAGGAAATCCTACTGAGAGTGAAAAACATGATTATACATTAGTTTTAAAGGGACATTTGGCTTTAGGACATGCAAAATTCCCTGTGGGAACTCGTGGAAGTCAATTGGATGCTCTTGCGCGTATCTATCAGTGGAATGAAATGATGACTTATCTTCATGGAACAGGTCATGGTGTGGGACATTTCTTGGGTGTGCATGAAGGTCCTCAAAACATCCGTTTAAATGAGAATCCAACTACTTTAAAACCGGGAATGATAACTTCCAATGAACCCGGATTGTATAAAGCGGGTCAATATGGAATACGTACCGAAAATTTGGTTTTAACTGTTCCTGCAGGACATAGTGATGAATTTGGTGATTTCTTGAAGTTTGAAACATTGACTTTGTTCCCATACGATAAGAATTTGATTGACTTGTCTATGTTGAGTAAAGTTGAGATAGAGCAAATAAATGAATATCATGCAGAAGTTCGCAGTCGTCTCACTCCATACTTGAATGAAGAGGAACAAGCATGGTTAAAAGTGCGTACTGAAGAGATAAAATAACGAATATAATAATTACATTAATTATTCCGTATAAAATGGCTTTAATAAAATCAGTAAGAGGATTTACTCCTAAAATCGGAAAAAATTGTTTTCTTGCCGATAACGCTACTATAATAGGTGATACAACTATAGGAGATGATTGTAGTATTTGGTTTGGTACTGTATTGCGTGGTGATGTAAATACAATTACAATTGGTAATTGTGTGAATATTCAAGACGGTTCGGTTTTACACACGCTTTATCAAAAATCAACCATAGAAATAGGTGATCATGTTTCGGTTGGGCATAATGTTACTATTCATGGAGCTAAGGTCCATGATTATGCACTTATCGGAATGGGTAGTACATTGCTTGATGACGCTGAAATAGGCGAAGGCGCAATTATTGCAGCAGGCAGTGTTGTAACAGCTCGAACAAAAGTTGGTGCATACGAATTGTGGGGAGGCGTACCTGCCAAATTCATTAAAATGGTGTCTCCTGAACAAGGAAAAGAAATTAATCAAAAAATTGCACACAACTATTTGATGTATTCTAAATGGTATAGTGCGGAAGATGCAACGACCGAGAATCGTTGAACATAGTGTTATAAAATGATATTATGGGCAAAAAACGATTTTTTTGGCTTTAGATTGAAATAAAATTTGTAAAAGCCGGAAAATTGTACTATCTTTGTCCCGCTTTTCAGAGGAATAGTGTGTTTACCGCACTCATTCAGCCGAAAGAGGCTGCCCGGATGGTGGAATGGTAGACACGAAGGACTTAAAATCCTTTGGCTATTGCAGCTGTGCGGGTTCAAGTCCCGCTCCGGGTACGAAAAAGGAAGAAATCGTAAGATTTCTTCCTTTTTCGTTTGTGGGCTTAATGGTCAAAATGGTTGGTGAAACCTTTGTAAGTCATTGAGAATGATT
>CAZTFX010000052.1:0-15334 GCA_964613095.1 uncultured Muribaculaceae bacterium
CTCGCCTATCATTCTTCTGGGGTATCAGCATGCACTTCTTCATGGAAATTGCTAAGATGCGTGCTGCACGTATGCTTTGGGCTAAGATTGTTAACCAATTCGGTCCTAAGAATCCTAAGTCTCTTGCATTGCGTACTCACAGCCAAACTTCTGGTTGGTCACTTACTGAGCAAGACCCATTCAACAACGTTGGTCGTACTTGTATCGAAGCTATGGCAGCTGCGCTTGGTCACACTCAATCATTGCACACTAATGCTCTTGACGAAGCTATTGCACTTCCAACAGACTTCTCTGCACGTATTGCTCGTAATACTCAGATTTATATCCAACAAGAAACATTCATCTGTAAGGAAGTTGACCCATGGGCTGGTTCTTACTATGTAGAAGCTCTTACTAACGAAATAGCTCACAAAGCTTGGGAACACCTACAAGAAGTTGAAAAACTTGGTGGTATGGCTAAGGCTATCGAATCAGGTATTCCAAAGATGCGTATCGAAGAAGCTGCTGCTCGTACTCAAGCTCGTATCGACTCTGGTCAACAAACTATCGTTGGTATCAACAAGTATCGCCTAGCAGAAGAAGCTCCTCTTGATATCCTTGAAATCGACAACACTGAAGTTCGTAAGGAACAAGTTGAACGTCTTGCCGAATTGCGCGAAGCTCGCGACGAAGAAGCAGTTAAGGCTGCACTTGCTGCTATCACTGAATGTGTGAGAACTAAGAAAGGTAACCTACTTGACCTAGCTGTTAAGGCTGCAGGTGTTCGTGCTTCATTGGGAGAAATCTCTGACGCTTGCGAAGAAGTAGTAGGTCGCTATAAAGCTGTAATTAAAACTATTTCAGGCGTGTATTCATCAGAAGCTAAAAACGATGACAACTTCAAGAAAGCACAAGAATTGTGTGAGAAGTTTGCTAAGAAAGAAGGTCGCCAACCTCGCATCATGATTGCTAAGATGGGACAAGACGGTCACGACCGTGGTGCAAAAGTTGTTGCTACAGGTTATGCTGACTGTGGTTTCGACGTAGATATGGGACCATTGTTCCAAACTCCTGCCGAAGCAGCTCGTCAAGCAGTAGAAAACGACGTACATATTCTTGGTGCGTCATCACTTGCTGCAGGTCATAAGACACTTCTTCCTCAAGTAATTGAAGAATTGAAGAAACTTGGTCGTGAAGACATCGTGGTTGTTGCCGGTGGTGTAATCCCTGCACAAGACTATGACTACTTGTATCAAGCAGGTGTAGCTGCAATCTTCGGTCCCGGTACTCCGGTTGCAACATCTGTAATCAAGATGCTTGAAATCCTTCTTGACGAAGAATAATCGTAGCATTAATATGCACAATCTAAAAGCCGTGAGGAAATCCCCCACGGCTTTTTTCTTTCCCTACTGTCTAGTCCTGAAAAAGCGACGCTATTCCAGGACTAGACAAATTACAAAAAATAAGGAGAATGGCAAATTTTGTCATTCTCCTTATTTTTCCCAGTATTATAATAAGATTTTATTTTTGTGCAAACAATGCATTAAATTCTTCTACATTTAATGTTTTAGAATCAAGATTTACTGCATTCTTGATTTCTCCATACAACTTATTATCAACCGATTGTTGAACGATTTGCTGACGATATTCTTTGTTTTCAAGAATATCCTTAGCATACTTATCAAGCATATCTTCCGGAACATTAGCCATTCCGTATTGAGCAAATTGTTGTTGTGCAATACGTTTTGCGTCAACCAATAGATCTTCATCATTAACTTTTACTTCAAGTTGCTTAACAGCCTGTTCTTTGATAAGTTGCCATTCTAGTTGAGGAACCAACTTAGTAAATTCTTCGTCGATGTTTTCGACTGTATATTTGTTATCTTGACGTACCAACCATTTTTTCAAGAATTCAGTAGGTAACTCCATTGCTCCAACTTGCGCCTTCAACACGTTTTCTGCATCCATAGTGAAACGGAAATTGCTGTCATTTACAAGTTGAGCAGCAATCATTTCTTTCAACTTAGCATAGTATTCTTCTTCACTCTTAACATTATCTTTACCGAATACACCATCAAATAGTTCTTGATCAAGTTCAGCTGGTTGATTAACTAGAATTTCACTGATAGTCAATTTGAAGTCACTCTTAACATCAGCTTGTTCTTTATCTACATTAAGCATAGAAGACATTTCAGCAAGATTACCATTACATGTATTCCAAGCGTTGAATACAACTTCATCACCTAATTTCTTATCGGTAAACTTAGCTTTTTCATCTTCACTCTTGAAATATTGAGGAGCAACAATTGTAGATTCTACAGTCAAACCACCTTCTTTAACGGCTCCGTTTTCATCAAGTTCTACCATTGCACCCTTTACAAGAGCAGTTGCATCTACTTGTTCGCCCTTAACTTGCTTACCGAAACGTTTACGGAACATCTCATCTTGTTGATCAATCATCTTTTGGTCAACTTCGATAGTATAATAAGGTATGGTTACGTTTTTATCAAGTGTCAAATTGATTTCAGGAGCAAAACCTATTTCAAATTTGAACGAAAAATCCTTCATTGTATCGAAGTTCACTTCTTCGGCATTTGCTATAATAGGTTCACCTAATATATTCAATTTATTTTCTTGTATATAATTTACAAGATTATCGTAGATTTCACGATTTACAACTTCCACAAGCACTTCCTTTCCATACTTCTTTTGAAGTAATCCCGCAGGAACGTGTCCGGGACGGAAACCGGCAATAGGATGCTTAACGCTGATAGCTTTTAATTCTTTTTTTACTTTTTCTTGATAATCTTTTTCTTCGATTGATAATGTGATGATACCATTTACATTATCAACTCTATCCAATGTTACATTCATTTTGTAGAATATATTTTATAATGATTAATTCTTTATTACTTTTATCGAAATTTCGTTATTTCGCAAAAACTTTGCAAAATTACATCATCTTTAGCCTTTTAACAAATTTCATTCAATATTTTTTCATTTTCTAACTTATTTAAAGTCAAAAAACTCACTAAATTAAGTTATATTTGCACACCTAATTAGAAAGAATCATACAAATGAAAAAATTGATATACGCCATATTTGCTACCACCATAATTCTACTGTCATGCAGTAATGAGTTTAAAGTTAACAACATTACTGTATATCCGGAAAGCGTGACACTCTTGGTAGGTGATTCTATGAGAATCAACGCTGTAATAGATTTTTCAGGCGGAAAATATAACGAACCGAATCTTATTCAGTTAAAATGGAGTAGCGACAATCACGATATTGTAACGGTTGATAGTACAGGATACATTCACACTCATGCAACAGGTACTGCCCATGTAATAGTAGAATGTGAAAACAAGTCATCTCAATGTGCCATAACCGTAAATGACACAATATCCATCGATTAATCAAGGTAACAGCCATACACCAAAGCAAAATACAAACAAATTGAAATATTTTGACTAAAAAAACTTACATTTCAATTGGATTTTTAAAACTTTTGTATAACTTTGCAACATAAAGCTAATATAACTACCAAATGAAACGATTTTATGCATATTACTTTTATTTTTTCTTTTATTTTACACAAAATAAAGGCAGGGTTTTATGTATATAATTTTATTTGAATAAATGATTAACAAAATAATGAATCCTGCCACATAGTAGTGACGGGATTTTTTAATTTAAACCATATTAATGAAAAAGAAAGTAACAATACAAGGTGTAGCAGGTTGTTTTCATGAAGCTGCAGCCAAAGAATATTTCGCAGGTGAAGATATTGAAGTAATTCCGTGCGATACGTTCCCCATCTTGTTTGATAAAATGAAATATGACGCTTCATTGCTCGGTATTGTGGCTATTGAAAACACCATCGCCGGCAGTTTGTTGCAAAATCATGAACTTTTACGACAAAGCAACTTGAGAATTGTAGGTGAACACCACATGTATATTTCTCATGTAATATGTGCCCTACCCGGACAAACCCTTGACGAACTAAACGAGGTAAATTCACATCCTATGGCTTTAATGCAATGCGAACAATATTTACTTCGACATCCTAACCTTAAAATGGTAGAAGCCAGCGATACTGCCGGTAGTGCACAATATATAGCCGAAAACCATGTAACAGGTCATGCTGCCGTGTGCGGAAAATATGCTGCACAACTTTACGGGTTGAATATTCTTGATGAAGACATACAAACCAATAAACGAAATTTTACTCGTTTTCTGATTGTGGCAGATCCTCTTGAAACTGATGAATTAACAAAAGGAAGACCCATTAATAAAGCGTCATTGGTATTCACGTTACCACACACTCATGGTAGCTTATCCAAAATACTTACCATCTTCTCATTCTATGATATCAATCTCACCAAGATTCAATCAATGCCTATCATAGGTCGAGAATGGGAATATCGTTTCTATATAGACGTTACTTTTGACGACTATATGCGATACAAACAGTCTATCGACGCAGTAAAACCGTTATTAAGTGAATTTAAAATTTTAGGAGAATACGCAGCTTATGTCAAACAATAATATTAATATAACTCCTGCCAATCGTGTGCAGCAGGTTAAGGAATACTATTTCTCTCGCAAATTGAAAGAAATAGCCGAATTAAACGCCAAAGGAGCCGATATTATATCATTAGGAATAGGTGGTCCTGACCGTCCTCCTCATCAAGATGTAATCAATACTTTATGTAGCGAAGCACAACGCAACGATAGTCATGGATATCAAGCTTATGTAGGCATTCCTGAACTTCGTGAAGCATTTGCCGAATGGTACAAGACTCATTATAATGTAGAATTAAATCCTGTAACAGAAATACAACCGCTTATAGGCTCAAAAGAAGGTATTTTACACACCACTCTTGCATTTATTAATCCGGGTGATGGCGTCTTACTACCTAATCCCGGCTATCCTACATATACATCGGTAAGCAAACTTGCCGAAGCCGAATTATACACCTACGATTTAACCGAAGAATGTGGTTGGGAACCCGATTTTGAAGCGTTGGAAAAGTTTCCGCTTGAAAAAATAAAATTGATGTGGGTTAATTATCCACACATGCCCACCGGTAAACGTGCCTCTTTGGAGTTATTCAAAAAAATTGTGGATTTCGGACGTAAACATAATATTGTTATTGTAAACGATAATCCTTACAGTTTCATTCTCAACGACAACCCTCTAAGTATCTTAAATATCGAAGGTGCTAAAGACATTGCAATTGAAATGAATTCTTTGAGTAAGTCTCATAATATGCCGGGCTGGCGTATAGGTATGATTGCGTCCAATCCCACATTCATTCAATGGATATTGAAAGTTAAATCCAATATTGACTCAGGACAATTCCGTCCTATGATGAAAGCAGCAGTTGAGGCTTTAAAACAAGATAAAGAATGGTATGCTCAAATAAATACCACCTATGCTAAACGCCGTCTTATAGCTGAAGAAATTATGAATACTTTAGGTTGTCATTTCGACCCGGCTCAAAGTGGATTATTCCTTTGGGGACGTATTCTTGAAAGTGAAGAAAGTTCCGAAGCTCTTGCCGATAATATACTTTACAATGCTCGTGTTTTCATTACACCGGGATTCATTTTCGGCAGTAACGGAAATCGTTACATACGCATTTCTCTCTGTGCAAAAGAAGATAAAATGCAAGAAGCATTAAACCGAATAAAACAAATGATTAATAAACAATAAAAACATATATAACTATGATGGAAGATTTACAGTCAATTTTTCCGCAAGGTATTGACAACAAACCAATGATTATAGCAGGTCCTTGTAGCGCTGAAACCGAAGAACAAGTAATGAATACAGCAATAAATCTTGCTCAAAACGGTATCAAAATGTTCCGTGCCGGTATATGGAAACCACGTACCAAGCCGGGTGGTTTTGAAGGTATCGGAGTTGAAGGACTTGCATGGATGAAACGTGTTAAAGAAGAAACCGGAATGTACACTTGTACCGAAGTGGCTACTAAAGCACATGTAGATGCAGCTTTGGAAGCCGGTATTGATGTATTATGGATTGGAGCACGTACATCGGCAAATCCATTCGCAATGCAAGAAATTGCCGACGCTTTAGTAGGTCATGAAGATAAAATAGTTCTTGTTAAAAATCCGGTAAATCCCGATATCGAATTATGGATTGGTGCTTTACAACGCATTTATAATGCCGGTATTCGTAAACTCGGAGCTATTCATCGTGGTTTCAGTACATACGGAAAACATTTATATCGCAACCTTCCTCAATGGCACATTCCTATGGAATTAGGTCGTCGCATTCCAAATCTGCCTATACTTTGCGACCCATCTCACATTGGCGGTAAACGTGAATTGGTTGCACCCATCTCACAACAGGCAGTAGATATGGGATTTGAAGGTTTAATTATCGAATCTCACTGTGATCCTGATTGTGCATGGAGTGACAAGAGTCAGCAAGTTACACCTGATGTGCTTAATTACATCGTTAACACTCTTGTTCCAAGAGAAAAAACTCAAAGTACCGAAAATCTTAATATTCTACGTCAACAAATAGACCAATTGGATAACGATTTAATTGAAGTTTTGAACAAGCGTATGCGTGTGTGCCGTGAAATAGGTCAATACAAAAAGGAACACTGCATGCAAGTTGTTCAAATCGGCAGATACGACGATATTATGAAATCACGTATCAAGCTTGCCGAAGAAATGGGAATGAGTGGTGAGTTTATGAAGACAATATTACAAGCTATACATGAGGAATCGGTAAGACAACAAGTTGAGATTATTAACGGAAGAAAAATATAACCACATCCAAATATTTTCAATATAAAATGAAGATTTTAGTATTAGGAGCCGGTAAAATGGGTACATTCTTCTGTGATGTGCTTAGTTTTAAACACGAAGTTGGAGTTTTTGACACCGACCCTCAAAAGTTGCGTTTTACTTTCAACACGCAACGAATGACCACCTATGAGGAAGTGGCTGAATTCAATCCGGAGCTTGTCATTAATGCAGCAACCGTGAAATATACCCTTCCCGCATTTGAAGCGGTATTGCCATATATTCCACAGAACTGTATTATTTCAGATATAGCTTCTGTAAAAACGGGGCTTGCCGAATTTTATGCCAAAGCCGGACATCCTTTTGTCAGTACCCACCCCATGTTCGGACCTACTTTTGCTTCATTAAGCAATCTTTCCAGTGAAAATGCTATAATAATATCCGAAAGTGATCACATGGGAAAGGTTTTCTTCAAAGACTTATATAGCGAGTTACGACTCAACATTCGTGAATACACATTCCAAGAACATGATGAAACGATTGCATTCTCTCTTTCTATTCCTTTTGCCAGTACACTGGTTTTTGCCAGTGTTATGAAACATCAGGAAGCTCCGGGAACTACGTTCAAGCGTCACATGGCAATTGCTCACGGATTGATGTCGGAAGATGACTATTTGTTACAGGAAATTCTTTTCAATCCTCACACAAGTGAACAACTTGAAAAAATACAACAACAACTTAGTCATTTACAAGATATAGTAAAGAACCATGATAGTGTGGAAATGAAAAAATATCTTGACAAAGTAAGAGATAATCTTAAATAAAGACGATTCGTTTATAACAGGAAACTGAGTTATTGGTCACAATAGCTCAGTTTCTTTTTATTCTGACAAAATTTACTGCATTTTTGTCATACTCCAAAGGTCATAAAACACATTAAACCACTATCGCATAACACATTAAGATCAAGCAATGCGTCTATGGCATAAATATTGCAATTCATTAATCGAACAACAATAGTACTATGGACGTTTAATAAATAATAGCCAAACAAATAACAATTAAAACCAATAATATTATGAATTTCAACAATTTCACAATCAAATCACAAGAAGCAGTACAAAAGTCGGTACAAATTGCTCGTGGATATGGCAACCAAGCTATTGAGCCGGCACACCTACTAAAAGCCATGATTGAAGAAGGTGAATCTGTTACAAAGTTCATCTTTCAGAAACTTGGTTTAAATGAAACATTGATTTTACAATCTCTCGACAAAGAGATTGTAAAATATCCTCGCATAAGCGGTGGACAAGAGCCTTATTTAAGTAATTCAGCCAATGAATCTCTTACCAAAGCTATTGATTATGCCCAAAAGCAAGGTGATGAATACGTTACGATAGAAACAATGCTTATGGGTATTCTTCTTTCCAATAATGCAACTTCAACCATCTTAAAAAACGCAGGTATGACTGTAAAAGAACTTGAAGCTGCTATAGCCGAATTGCGTAAGGGAAAAACAGCAACGAGTCAAGGTGCTGAAGAACAATACAATGCTCTCAGCAAGTATGCCATCAATCTTAATGAATGGGCAAGAACAGGAAAACTGGATCCGGTTATAGGACGTGATGAAGAAATACGTCGTGTACTTCAAATTCTAAGTCGACGCACCAAAAACAATCCCATGCTTATAGGTGAACCGGGTACCGGTAAAACGGCAATAGCCGAAGGACTTGCACAACGTATCGTGCGAGGCGATGTTCCCGAAAACTTGAAAACCAAACAGGTATTCTCTCTTGACATGGGCGCACTCGTTGCAGGCGCAAAATACAAGGGTGAATTTGAAGAACGATTAAAGTCCATTGTAAATGAAATCATTCAATCCGATGGCGAAATTATTCTTTTCATTGATGAAATTCACACTTTGGTAGGTGCGGGTAAGGGTGAAGGCGCTATGGACGCTGCAAATATTTTGAAACCGGCTCTTGCTCGTGGCGAGTTACGCAGTATAGGCGCCACCACTCTCGACGAATATCAAAAATATTTCGAGAAAGATAAGGCACTTGAACGTCGTTTCCAGAAAGTTATGGTGGACGAACCCGATGAAGAAAGTGCAATCGCCATTCTTCGTGGATTGAAGGAACGTTACGAGAACCACCACCATGTGCGTATTCTCGATGAAGCTATCATCGCTGCTGTACAATTATCGGAACGTTACATTACTGATCGTTTCCTACCCGATAAAGCAATTGACCTTATCGATGAAGCTGCAGCAAAATTGCGTATGGAGATTGACTCTGTACCGCAAGTTCTTGATGATATTAATCGCCGTATCGCACAGCTTGAAATAGAACGAGAAGCTATTAAACGAGAAGGCGATGACAACAAGGTTAAACTGATAGATAAGGAGCTTGCCAATCTACTTGACGAGCAAAAAGAGTACACAGCAAAATGGAAAGCCGAAAAAGAGCTTATTAACAAAATTCAGCAAAACAAGGTTGACATTGAACAATTGAATTTTGAAGCAGAACGTGCCGAAAGAGACGGTGATTATGCCAAAGTGGCTGAAATTCGTTATTCTAAAATTAAACAGAAACAAGACGAAAATATCGCTATTCAAGAGCAACTGCACAAAATGCAAGGCGACAAAGCTTTAATCAAAGAGGAAATCGACTCCGAAGATATTGCCGACGTTGTTTCACACTGGACCGGAATTCCTGTCAGTAAAATGGTCCAAAGTGAACGTGAAAAACTGCTGCACCTTGAAGAAGAACTACACAAGCGAGTTATAGGTCAAAATGAGGCAATCAGTGCTGTTGCCGACGCTGTGCGTCGTAGCCGTGCAGGATTGAACGATCCACGTCGTCCGTTAGGTTCATTCATTTTCTTGGGTACGACAGGGGTTGGTAAGACCGAACTTGCAAAGGCGCTTGCCGATTATCTGTTCGACGATGAAAACATGATGACTCGTATCGACATGAGTGAATACCAAGAGAAATTCTCCGTAACCCGCCTTATCGGGTCTCCTCCGGGATACGTAGGTTACGACGAGGGGGGACAACTCACCGAAGCTGTGCGTCGCAAGCCCTATTCGGTTGTTTTGTTCGATGAAATTGAAAAGGCACACCCCGATGTGTTCAACGTTCTCTTGCAAGTACTCGATGACGGACGACTAACCGATAACAAAGGACGTCTCGTTAACTTCAAGAATACGATTATCATCATGACATCCAATCTGGGTTCCTCTTTGATTCGTGAACGCATGGATGGATTGAACGAAAACAATCGTAACCAAGTAATTGAATCTACAAGAAACGAGGTTCTGGAAATGTTGAAAAAGACCATTCGTCCCGAATTTCTTAATCGTATCGACGAAATAATCATGTTTACGCCATTAAACGAGAAAGAAATTCTTGAAATCGTTGACTTACAAATAAAAAGTATTCAAAAAATGCTTGAAAAGAACGGTATCACACTCACGGTTACACCTCGTGCATTAAGCTATCTTGGTAAAGAAGGTTATGATCCCGAGTTTGGAGCAAGACCGGTCAAACGTGTTATCCAACGGCTTGTGCTTAACCAATTATCTAAGGATATACTTGCTCAAAAAGTTGATGGAACACGTCCCATCATCATTGATGAACAAAACGGCACACTTTGTTTCAACAATTAGTACATCACAATACCTTTAATAAGCAAATAAGAGGCGGGCTTCACAGCTTTGCCTCTTATTCATAGTGTTTATCAATTTACGTCTATAATGGTTTTATATATAGTTTAGGGTTTCATACGATTTACTTTTCTGTGACTATGCTCAAGAATTTTACCCTTTTCATAGCCTAAGCCTGACTGAGAATCAGATGATTTTATTCCATTTGTTATCGTCAGTTTATTAGCTGTATCACTTCCGTTTGTTATTTTTGGTTTCTTATCATTTTGGTCATAAGAAACATCCAAATAACCACTAGGGATGGTTGTGTCGCCTATAGTGACATCTGTGGTTGTATGAGCCGGTGAGAATTGAAGTTTATCTTTATCGTATCTCCAACCCCAATCGGTTTCTTCAAATTTCCAGGAACCGGCAGGTAAAGCCACTGTTCGGCTTACATCAACATTGCCTTCCTTTCCGGTAAATAAAACATCGGTATAATGTTTTTTCTCTCCATTTGAATAATAATATATTTTAAATGCCACATCATCATTGTTCAGCAAACCTTTCTTTACCAACTGTAAATACACCAGTTCATAACCTACAGCAAGACACATATAGCCTTTACCATCGCTACTATTATACGTTGTAGGGGTTTCCAAATTTAATGGATATGTTGGCAAACTATTTCTTAAAGCATATTGATAACGATGAATATTTTCACTTCCATTACTGTTTCCCGAAATAGCCGGTCCATTTTCATAATGAGTATCATTTGTTACATAATCTTCTACCCAATAAAGTCTGCTAGTCGGACCATTAAAATCTTTTAGGTTCATGTCTTTTACTACAGGTAGTGTTACTATTGTTCCATCGCCATTTGCAAAAAAGTCATCGGCTCCATTGTCGGCACTATTGTTGTAGAGACCTATTGAATTTCCTTCAGCAAAACTAAGCGTTGTACCTTTACCCATAAAAATACCGCCACCAATTCCATTTACTGTTTCTGAGTATCCTTGATATGCTGTAGTTAATGTTGTATTATCGGTCTTTTTTGCATGATTACTCTTAATCATTCCACCGAATGTCATAGTAGCTCCACCGTCAGTAACAGATTGTTGTAAACTACCCATGTAAAGACCGCCTCCATTGGCTGCAGTATTATTTTCAATCGTTGCATTCATTGTTGCACTCACTTTTCCAATAAGAGCCACACCTCCGCCTCCTTTTATAGCAGTATTATTAGTGAATGTACCACCGGAGAAGGTCACAGGATAATAACCTGTACTATCATTATAGAAGAAAGCACCTCCTCCATAAGCAGTAGCTGTGTTTTGATTTATAGAACCTTTTGCTATCTCTACATTGCAGTTATACACACAGAAACCTCCGCCTTGTGCTGCACTATTTGTTTCAAATTTGGCTTCACCGGTGATCTCAAACGTACCTTTTTTAAGAAATACACCGCCACCCATAAGAGACGCCTTGTTGCCTATAAAGTTACACATTTGAATATCAACGTTACAGTCTGTCATATACAAACCACCACCATTTCCTCTACTAATTGAACTCCCATAGGTCTCATATGCTTTATTTCCACTGATAGTACATCCGTTTATGGTCAGCGTTGCCGAAGAAATATGTATACCGCCACCATAACCGGTACCAATAGTAGGAGTAGCTGTATTGAGTGTACCAACATGAATTTCATTTCCATCAGAATCAATTAAGTGTTTTCCATGTGCTATGTTATTACTAATCGACATATTGTCATTGCTTATATTACATACACCCTGTGCTTGAGATATACCACCACCATGTCGTGCTTGATTTCCGGAAATATTGATTGCAGCTCTTTCCCCAATGATAAGATTTGCTGTTGCGTCATTAATATTAATACCACCACCATATAGTCTGGCAAAATTATTTTGTATAATACCTGCTTCTATTTCTACAATAGAGTTTACATTATATATGCCACCTCCATTACCCATTCCTTCTTCTCCTACGGCGTAGTTACCTTCAATAGTACCTCCTGTCATTTTAAAAGTAGCTGGTCCATAGTCGGCAAATTGACCTCCCCATCCTAAAAGATATGTAAGATCATCATCATTTTCATTATTTTCAGCACTTCCCCATAAGAGAACGCCTCCACCTGATGATGCCATATTATTTTTTATTACACCGCCACTCATGTTAAACTGTGCGTCTGCCCCCATTAATGAAACTCCACCTCCGAATAAACCTGCTAATGCAAAGTAACTATTATCTTTTGCTACTTGGTTATATGTATCGGTATACACATGGTAAGGATAGTTTGTTCTAGTAAATTCGGTGTTGATATCGTATGGGCGATTATTCGAAATCTCACCACCTGACATATTAAATGTTCCTTTTACGAACACACCTCCACCTGAATTACTACAACCATTTATAGTGTTGTTAGTAATTTGTCCTCCGTTCATATTGAAAATACCGTTTGCCGAATGTACTTTACCGGTATATATTTCATCACCATCACCATAAGCACTATTAACAAAGACTCCACCTCCCGAACCGGCATTACACTCACTTATTACAGCGCCATCTTTCATTGTAAATTTTGCATCTGTACAAACATACACTCCACCGCCACAACCGGTAACGTGATACGTATTTTCTTCAGAAGTTCCTTTTTTATAAAGCAAATCGGTACTACAGTTTTTTATAGCACCTCCATTCATTTCAAAATTGCCACCATAATATATAAAGACTCCACCACCACAACCATTAGTAAACGTATGAACCGCATCCGAATCATCACTACTTGTACGCACAGCTTGACAATTATATATTGTACCACCATTCATAATCAGCGTACCTTCCACGCGAATAGCTCCTCCACGTTCTGCGCTTCCACCGGTAATAATACCTCCGGCAATTCCGGCAGTGGCACCGATAGAATTTAAGTTTGTTGGATTTGAATCTATTATGGTTATAGTGTATCCGGAATTACACCATATCATATTAAATGGCCAACTAGTCCAATTTGTATAATCTGCTTTAAGTGCATATCCATTAAGATCTATTGTAAGGTTCGCACTAGCTAATCTTATCGTACTAGTAAGCGTTATATCCCCTGACAATTTTATATATTCGCTACCGGTAAAGGCTGTTCCTGCTTGTTCTCCTGATAATTCAGTCCATGTTTGGGCGTTGAGGGTAATGCCTAGTGAGCATGTTATAAGCAGAATATATGTATATAGTCGTTTCATCTTTATTATTAATTAATCGTTATTAATTCTACACCATTAATTACTCATTATTTACAGTTGGATTCATTATCGGATTTCCCGGCCATGCAAAGTTGACTACGTCTTCTTCGGCGATAACAGCTTGCGCAGCTATAATTAGTTCAAGTTGCGCATTACCCACCGGAGCTGTGGAGGTAAGTTCATAGGATTTGAAAAGAGGCATAAGGGTGTCTTGTCCTCCGGCCACCGGACTCATATAGTAATAATATCCATCAGTGTGCTTGCGCCAATGTGTTGTTTCTGTTTCCGACGTGGTTTCTCCCCAATCAAAAATACCATCTCCTGTTTCTTTCCAACCACTCACTATGTACCACTCTATCTCATCTTCCGCCTTGTTTAAGTCGTCAGGAACAACCCAATAACCGATGATTTTGGCACGTATATAGGCTGTCGAAAGCCCTACGTTTGTAATCTTAAGATTTTCTTTCCTACGACCATTAACCACGTCGGTTACTTCAACTTCTATGCCATCAGGTAAACCTATTCTGAATACATATTTCTTATCGGCTTCCCATTCCGAGATAAAATCTTTGAAATTCCTTATGACGTTATAATCTCTACCATTAAGAGTAAAATTAAGTGTAAGTTGGGTATCTTCATTCATCACTTGCGGTATCATCATAAACATAGCCTCATTACCACCCATTTGGTTTCCTTCGACTGCACTTTCGTTCAAGGTTTCGGTATATGTACCTAGAGTGCCTGTTGTAGTCCATGTAAACTGTATATCGCGTGGCTTATCGGTGCTTGGTGTTGAAACCATTGTGCAATTTCCCGATGAATAAACATTGCTTATCACAACGCTTTTCAATGTTACACCTTCGGGCATTACACCCACCTTGAATACAATAGCCGACAAAGCATGATGAAACTCAAGGGGTACACTACTCGCCTGTTTTGATTGATCGGGTGTAATAGCAAACACTATATCGGGTTGATTGGTTGCATCTTTCGGCTGCTCTGTCTCAGCGGCAGGCAACGTATAACTAAACGAACCACTACACTCACTATTTTCTCTTTTATACGTGAGTTGTTGCACCGTTACATTATCTTTGGATACAGCATGTGCAAAAAATGCCATCTCTTCATTAGGCCAAAAATGATTGGTCTCTCCATGCATGTTTTCATCTATATCCACTTCCAAATCTTTGAAATAATAATCTCCGCCATCGCCATTTTCAACTATTGCCGTAGAAATGATTTTGGGTATCACTTTTGTATCATTGTCAAATGCAGCACCGCGGCTTTTGGGCGGCTTCACCGGTCTGAGCATCTTCAGGTTGGCGTTTGGCTGTTCTCTGAAAGAGAAGAAAAGGGTGTCACCGTTTATATTTAACGCACTTAGCGATGACGACAGCTTACTTGTATCAGCCGATGTAACATTGCCGCTACGACTGCGAGCATCAGTGGTTTCTTCCACGATGTCAAATGCAATTCGACCATCGTTTTTCTTACCACCGAAGTCGTCATCTTCACATGCGGTAAAAACGAGTAAGATTGCAGATAAATATATACAAAAACTTTTTTTCATTCTCTTTATTTATAATATAAGACAAAAACTTCGTTTTTTTCCTTTTTTTGTGATAGGGAGGGGAACATTCAACCCCGCCCTACCTGTATTTTTTAA
>CAZTFX010000053.1:0-15263 GCA_964613095.1 uncultured Muribaculaceae bacterium
TAGGACGCAAGATTTTCATTCTTGAAAGAGCAGTTCGATTCTGCTATGGGCTACATGGAGACACTAAGTTGAAAAACTTGGTGTCTTTTAGTGTTTGTTGTTAATGAAAATCTACGTATATTTGTGAGTGTATATTTATAGTCGGAAAAATCAATATACATGAAATAACTAAATAAGATAAATTATGAAAAAACAAATTTCAACAACTAATGCACCTGCGGCAATTGGTCCGTATAGTCAGGCTATAGAAGCTAATGGGATTGTGTTTGTATCCGGTCAACTTCCTGTTAATCCTGAAACGGGAGAGTTTGCTGAGGGTGGAATAAAGGAGCTTACTCGTCAATCGCTTACTAATATGAAGAATATTCTTGCAGAAGTGGGGCTTACTATGGATAACGTAGTTAAAACAACTGTATTTCTCGCTGATATGGCAGATTTTGTTGCAATGAATGAAGTATATTCAAGTTTCTTCAATGGAGTTGCTCCGGCTCGTTCTGCGGTAGCTGTAAAAACACTTCCAAAGAATGCTCTTGTGGAAATAGAGTGTATTGCTGTGCGATAACAGGCGTTTGGGCTTGATATGGCTTAAATGGTGTGGATTTTTGAAAATCTACATCATTTTTTTGTTGTGAAATTTACGTTATAAATGGAGATTGGTCGATTTTCGATATAGTGTCGGTGATGCTATGAAAAGTGCTGAAAAGTGCCTTAAAATGCGTTGTGGAATGTGTGTGGCTGTTTACGCCCTTATTCTAGGAAAATAGTATTGAAAATGAGGTGTTTTTTTATTTCGATATACCGATATTTTTTTGTATTTTTGTTTGTTGAATAACATAGAAAGTAAGAAACATAAATATATTATGGCTGAAGAATTATTGGAAGAAGAAAAAAATTATACCGCCGATAATATTCAAGTGTTGGAAGGTCTTGAAGCGGTGCGTAAACGTCCGTCAATGTATATTGGCGATACAAGTAGTAAAGGTTTGCATCACTTGGTTTATGAAGTTGTAGATAATTCTATAGATGAAGCCTTAGCGGGATATGCTTCCCACATAGAGGTGACAATTACCGAAGATAACTCTATCCGCGTTGTGGATAACGGTCGTGGTATTCCTGTGGATATGCACGAAAAATTACATAAACCTGCACTTGAAGTGGTGTTGACTGTGTTGCATGCCGGAGGTAAATTTGATAAAGGATCTTATAAGGTTTCCGGAGGTCTTCATGGCGTAGGTGTATCATGTGTAAATGCCTTGTCAACTTATTTACGTGCTGAAGTGCGTCGTAATGGTAAAGTATATATGCAGGAATATAGTTGTGGATATCCAACAAGTGAAATGAAAGTGCTTGGTGATACCGAAGAACATGGTACTACCATCTATTTCCATCCGGATGAATCTATATTCTCTGAAACAGTTTATGATTACAATACTCTTGCAACCCGCCTTCGTGATCTTGCGTTCTTAAATGCAGGTATAACACTTACTCTTACTGATCTGCGAGTTAAGGATGAAGAAGGTAATGCGAAGAAAGAAGTCTTTTTCTCTGAAACAGGTCTTGACGATTTTGTGCAATATATAGACTCAAATAAGGAACATCTTATAAATGATATTATTCACATAAGTATTGAAAAACAAGGTATTCCGGTGGAAGTTGCAATGACTTATAATACCACTTTCAATGAAAATGTTTATTCTTATGTGAACAATATTAATACAATAGAAGGTGGTACACATCTCACCGGTTTCCGTCGTGGATTGACCAGCACTTTGAAAAAATATGCTGAAGATTCCAAGATACTTGAAAAAGAAAAGGTTGAAGTGGCTAGCGATGACTTCCGCGAAGGTCTTACTGCTGTAGTTTCTGTAAAGGTGCTAGAACCTCAATTTGAAGGTCAAACAAAGACAAAACTAGGAAACACCGAAGTGATAGGTGCAGTGCAAACAGCAGTTGCCGAAGCTCTTGGTAATTATTTGGAAGAACATCCAAACCAAGCAAAAGCTATTGTGGAAAAAGTTGTTCTTGCAGCAAAAGCACGTCATGCGGCATATAATGCACGTATGAAAGTGCAGAGAAAATCTCCGTTGACAGGAGGTGGTCTTCCCGGTAAACTTGCCGATTGTTCTTCACGTGTACCCGATGAATGTGAATTGTTCCTAGTAGAGGGAGATTCTGCAGGTGGTACTGCAAAACAAGGACGTGATCGCATGTTCCAAGCTATCCTTCCGCTTAGAGGTAAGATTCTTAATGTAGAAAAGGCAATGGAACATAAAGTACTAGATAGTGAGGAAATCGTTAATTTGTTCCGTGCGTTGGGGGTAACTATAGGAACTGAAGATGATCCTAAGGCAGCAAATTTAAGTAAATTGCGTTATCATAAGATAATTATTATGACCGATGCCGACGTGGACGGTGCTCACATTGCTACATTGCTTATGACTTTCTTCTTCCGTCGTATGCGCCCAATCATTGAAAATGGTTACTTATATCTTGCTACTCCACCGTTGTATAAGTGTACTAAAGGTAGTCATGAAGAATATTGTTGGGACGAACGTCAACGTGAGCAATTTATAATGAGATATGCCAATGGTGAAGAAAAACAAGTAAAAGTACAGCGTTATAAGGGTCTTGGTGAAATGAATGCAGAGCAATTGTGGGACACTACAATGGATCCGGAAAACCGAATTTTGAAACAAGTTCAAATCTCGGATGCAGCTGAAAGTGATCGCATTTTCTCAATGCTTATGGGTGAAGATGTGGCTCCACGCCGTGAGTTTATTGAACAAAATGCAACGTATGCAAATATTGATAGCTAACTAAATAAAGAAGATTAAATTTTTTTTCATGACGGAGGGAGATTTGACGAGATGTCAAGTCTCCTTTTATTTTTTGACATTGACCGTTTAAACTTTAAGGCAATATGAGTATCAAAATAACGAAAGCAAAAATGAACTGAAAATGTTTTGACTGACATGGATTGTAAACTTTCAGAAAAAGAGTTAATAGCAAAACTTCGTAATCCTCAAGAACGCGAATGTGGTTTCAGGGAATTACTTAATACTTACGGTGACAAGCTGTATTGGCACATACGTCGTATGGTTGTGAGTCGTGAGGATGCTGAAGACGCAATGCAGGAAACGTCAATAAGAATTTTTAGTAAATTGGACAGTTTTAAGGGTGATAGTTCTTTGTATACATGGATTTATTCGATTGCAACAAATGAAGCATTACAGGTGCTTCGTCGTCGTTGTGGGTTATTTCAATCTCTTGATAGTGAGGGCTTGGGTGAGCGGCTTAAAGAAACACTATATGCTGAAACAGAGATGGAACATTCTTCGGTAGAAGTGCTTTTTCAAGAAGCTTTGTTGAAATTACCTACACAACAACGTTTGGCTTTCAATATGCGCTATTATGATGAAATGCCATACGAGCAGATTGCAGAAATAACCGGTAAGAACGTGAGTACATTAAAATCCAATTATCATTTTGCTGTTGAGAAAATTAAAAACTATGTAAATAATAATGTGATATGAAAGAGCTGGATAAAATTGCAGGTAAAAGGTTACCATATAAAGAGGATAATGATTATGTGGCTCAATTGGTTGCTCGTAGTGCCGATATGGCAGTGAATGGTGCTACCCACAAACATAATGTTGTCGTGCGATGGAGGCGCATAATTTTATCGGCTGCGGCTGTGTTGATATTTGGTCTATTATTCTTCTCCAAACTTAATGATGAGAGTGAATATGATAAATATCAAAACAGCATGACACTAAGTGAAGTTCTAGACTCGATGAGTGATGAGAAACTTATGTGTGTGAGTTATTACGAAATAGAAGACATTCCGGAATATGAATAAATAATAAAACAATTAAGAGAAAATTAAAATGAAGAAGATAACATTGATTTTGGCGCTGATTGTATCTGTTGCAATGAGTGCAGTGGCTCAACCAAAAGAATTGAGTAAAGAGGATAAGGAAAAATTGTTTAATGGTAAGGCACAAATGTTGCAAAAAAAAATGGGGCTTACTGATAAACAGATGAAAGGCTTTTTACCTGTTTATAAGGAATATAACGAAGCCATAGCTGAAATTAAACGTCCTCAAAGAGTAAAGGTAAAACCCGAAGAAATGACAAAGGAACAAGCCTATAATGAAGTAACAAGTCAATTGAAATTCAAAAAGGATATTTTGAATGTTCAAGAAAAGTATGTGGGTAAAATGCAGTCAATTCTTACTCCGCAGCAATTGTTGATGTTTTTAAAAGCTGAAAATGCTGTACAGATGAGTATTCGAGATCATAAAAAAGGTCGAAAAGCAAAGCTTGAGGGACAAAAAATGAGAAAAATGGGTAAGAAAAAAATGAAAAAGGGAAAACCTACATCATTTTGTCCTCAAAATGATTCAATAAAACGAATTATTGCTGCACAAGATAGTTGTGATATGTGTTTTTGATAGTGAATATAGAACAAAAGAGTTTTTATAGGGTAAAAAAGTATTGGTTATTGAAGTGTGCGGTGTCACCGGAGTTTTTTTAAATGGTGACATTGCATACTTTCTTTTAGGGTTAAGTAGAATTTGTTTAAAACACGGAGTTATTAACAAAAACACCCACTTATCAACAATTTTGTCATTTTTATGATTGAAAATTAGGCTTATATGCTTAAAAAATAATTCCTTTGCATTGTAAAATTTACAATATGGGAAAAATAATTGCAATAGCTAATCAAAAAGGTGGTGTAGGAAAAACCACAACATCGATAAACCTTGCAGCATCTCTTGCGATGCAAGGTAAAAAGGTATTGATTATTGACGCCGATCCACAGGCGAATGCAACTTCAGGTCTTGGAATAGATCCAAAACAAATGTCGTCTTCGATTTATGAGTGTCTGGTAGATGATTATCCTTTGGATGGAACTCAAGTAAAAACTTGTGTCGATCGACTTGAATTGGTGGGTTCTCGCATAGACCTTGTCGGAGCTGAATTGGAATTAATCAACAAACCAAATCGTGAAAGAGTGCTTCGTACTTTATTGGAACAAGTAAAAGATAAATATGATTTCATGTTGATAGACTGTAGTCCTTCGCTTGGACTTATTACAGTAAATGCACTTACTGCTGCCGATTCTGTTATTATTCCTGTGCAAGCAGAGTATTTTGCTTTGGAAGGAATTAGCAAGTTGTTGAATACCATACGTATAATTAAGTCAAAATTGAATCCTGCATTGCAGATAGAGGGCTTTTTACTTACCATGTATGACGCACGGTTACGACTAGCCAATCAGATTTACGAAGAATTGAAAGGTCATTTTGCCGATATGGTGTTTGATACAGTGATACCACGTAATATTCGTTTAAGTGAAGCTCCTAGCCATGGACTTCCTGCTATTCTGTATGACCCGACAAGTCGTGGTGCTACAAGCCACATACAATTGGCAAAAGAGATAATAGCTAAGAATCGCAGGAAATAATCTGTAAACTAAAATTAAGATAAATAACATATGGCTGTTAAAAGAAATGCTTTGGGACGTGGATTGGACTCACTGATTTCTATGGATGATGTTCAAACCGGAGGCTCTTCGGCTATTAATGAGATTGCGATAAGCCAAATTTCTCCTAATCCGGATCAACCTCGTAATTTTTTTGATGAAAATGCTCTTGAGGAATTGGCAATGTCAATTCGCGAGTTAGGAATTATTCAACCTCTTACGTTAAGAAAGGTTGCTTCCGATAGTTATCAGATAATTTCGGGAGAACGTCGTTATCGTGCTGCAAAACTTGCGGGATTAGAAACTGTTCCTGCCTATATACGTACAGCAACCGATACAGAGCTTACAGAAATGGCTCTTATTGAAAATATTCAGCGAGAAGACCTCAATGCAATAGAAATAGCATTGACTTTTAAAAAATTAATCGAGCAATATAAACTTACGCAAGAGAGATTAAGCGAAAGAATTGGAAAGAAACGTGCAACAATAGCAAATTTCTTGAGATTGCTTAAGTTGCCTGCCGAAGTTCAGTTGGGGTTACGTGATCGTCTGGTAGATATGGGGCATGCTAGAGCTATTTTAATGGTTGAAAAACCATCTTTGCAGTTAAAACTTTATAATGAAACTATTAAAAAAAGTTTATCGGTGCGTCAGGTTGAGGCTCTTGCAAAGCAATATCAAGAAACTGTGGATAGTAGCGAAATGGGACAGCCTGTACCGGCTAAACGGTTGACTAATAATGATTATAAGATTCTTCAAAAGCATCTTTCGTCAGCATTTGCTACCGATGTTAAGTTCTCTTGTGATGTAAATGGTAAAGGAAAAATAACATTTCCTTTCAAGAATGAGATGGAACTAGAGAGATTAATTACTATCTTTGACAAATTAAAAAATGATGATTCGCATAAGTCTTGATTTGGGAAGTATGCGAATAGGTTGATTTTTTGTGTTTGTGAACGTGAAAAGTGATATAATGAGGTCTGTTTTCTTCAGCTTGGTAATGATTCTGAGTTGGCTTTTAGTGTGCTCGTTGGGTGCTCAAGAAGTAGCAGATACTTCAAATAATAAACCTCCTATTAAGGAGCTGCAAAAAGAAATACGCCGAAACGGGATGATTCCTCGTTTGCCGGAAAAACTGGTGTTGCAACAAGATACAGCAATACAACTTAATGATTCATTGTTGATGAATACCGATTCTGTTGCAGCAAAAATGCGTTTTGCTGAAATGGAACGTATTCAAGATTCTATCCGTAACGATTCAATAACACGTCTTGATTATGGTAATGTAAAGATGTTTAAGCCCGATCCTAATCGTGCGATGTGGTTGTCTTTACTATGTCCCGGTTTAGGGCAGATTTATAATAGGCGATATTGGAAACTACCTTTGGTTGTGGGTGGTTTTGTTGGCTTGGGTTATGCAACAGCGTGGAATAATAAGATGTTGGTTGATTACACTAAAGCTTATCGTGATGCTATGGATAATGACCCTTCCACCAATAGTTATATGGATTTTTATCCTCCCACTACAAAAGAGGAAGATATCGATATGGCTTGGCTTAAAAAATCATTGAAATCAAAAAAAGATTATTATCGGCGCAATAAAGAACTATGTATTATCAGTATGGTGGGTATGTATTTGTTGTGTGTGGTTGACGCTTATGTTGATGCATCTCTTATGAATTTTGATATATCAGATGATTTAACAATGCAAGTAAAACCGGCTGTGATAGAGCCGCGATATACAGATAAGAAATTACCTTCACTCGGGTTGCAGTGTGCTTTTAATTTTTAAAGATTACGAAAAGACGATTATATAAGTAGATGAAGAAGAAATTTTTGATATTGATACTTTCCGGAATGGTAACAAGCGGTGTGGTTGCAGCACCCGAAAAACATACCATATTAACTGTGAAAGAAGTACTTAACGATACTACGACAACGGTTGTGCCATCTAGTTTTGAAGCCGATACGGAAAACTTGTTGCAGAATTGGTATTTGCAAAATTATGCAATATTGGATGACGAAGTAGAATCCAAATCAAGTAATGAGGCGACCGATGAAGAATATATCAAGCGTTTGAGTCAGATTCCATCATCAATAGAAATGCCATATAATAAAGAAGTGCGTAAGTTTATTGATATGTATGTGGTAAAGAAACGTACATTGGTGGAAGCAATGCTTGGAATGAGTCTTTATTATATGCCTATTTTTGAACAGGCGTTGGAGCAAGAAGAACTTCCGTTGGAGTTGAAATATTTGCCTGTTGTGGAGTCGGCTTTGGATCCTGTGGCTAAATCTCGTGTGGGTGCTGCCGGTTTGTGGCAATTTATGGTGAGAACGGGAAAAGGATTAGGGTTGGAAATTAACTCTCTTGTCGATGAACGCCTTGACCCATATAAATCATCTATAATGGCAGCAAAATATTTAAAGCAATTATACAGCATATATAAAGATTGGTCTCTAGCTATTGCTGCTTATAATTGCGGTCCTGGTAAGGTTAATCAGGCTATACGTCGTGCAGGTGGAACAGGTAAAGATTTCTGGCAGATATATGCTTTTCTGCCAAAAGAAACACGTGGTTATGTTCCGGCTTTTATTGCTGCAAACTATGCGATGACATATTTTAAGTATCACAATATTAGTCCGGCCTTGGCAAAAAAGCCGATAATAGTTGATACTGTTCAAGTTAATCGACGCATTCATTTCAATCAGATTGCCAATGTGTTGAATATTCCTATTGAGGCAATAAGGGTATTGAATCCTCAGTATCGTAAAGATGTAATACCCGGTAATACTCGTCCATATACTTTAGCGTTGCCTTCACAGCAGATTTATAGCTTTTTAATGAGTGAAGACAGTATTTTCAAGAATAATGCGGCTAAGTATCAACCAAGATTGGTTGTCGAACCACAGATGGAGCAGATTGCTTCAGATGAGAAAGGTGAATATACCTATGAAACAAAGACTGTAACCAAGTATCACAAAGTGCGTCGAGGTGAAAGTTTAGGAAAAATAGCTCTTAAATATGGAACAAGTGTAAGTGCCATAAAAAAAGCAAATGGTTTACGTAATAATAATATTTCGGTAGGTAAGCGGCTTAAAATAAGGGTTACGGAAAAAGTTAAGGTTTATAAACCGGTTGAAGAAGAGACTCCGGAAGAACTAGCCGAAGCAGATAGTTTGGCTTTACAAGCGGCATTAGCCGATAATTCAGAATCGGAAACAAAGCCTAAAAAAACTGTTACTCGGAAAGAGAGTAAGAAAAAGGACGTAAGTGAAGAGCAACTTGTAAAGACAGAAAGACGTAAAAACAATTATACGGGAACTCACCGTGTAAAATCGGGTGAATCACTTTATATAATTTCAGAACGTTATGGAATCACAGTAAGCGATTTGAAAGAGGCAAATAATCTTAGAACCAATGATCTTAAAGTAGGGCAAAGGTTAAAGGTACCGAAGGCTAAAAATACTGATGAAGAGACTTCTTCATCGTCAACTCATGTTGTTAAATCGGGTGAGTCGTTATATCTCATAGCAGAAAGATATGGTATAACCGTTAATGAATTGAAAAAGGCTAATTCTATTACGAATAATAAAATAAAACCGGGACAAAAGTTGACAATTCCGAAGAAAAAGAAAGCTACAACTAAGACGTCTCGTTCAAAAGTGAAATCAAGTAAGCGTAAAAAACGTTAGTCATAGATTACCTTTAGTTGATATAAACGGGTGGAATTTCTGTGTAAATAGAAATTTCACCTTTTTGCGTAAGTGTGCGGATTTTAGAACTTTTTTCTGCTTTATGAAATATTTTTTCGCATAAAAATGCATTTTTGGCGAAAAATAGTATCCTACTAAAAATATTGTTGTTATTTTTGTATCGTGAAATAAAGTATTTACGTTAAATTTGAGTCTATGAGAAATAAAAAGACCCGCCTACAACTAATTGTAAAGTTGATAAAAAATAATTGTGTGGGAAGTCAGGATGAACTTGCACATTTATTGGCAACAAATGGATATGTGGTTACGCAAGCTACATTGTCAAGAGATTTAAAGACGCTAAAAGCTACTAAAGTAGCAACCGACATGGGTGGCTATATGTATATGATTCCTGATAGTAATGATTTGCAGGATTCAATGTTGTCAAAAGGTATGTCGGTATCAACATATTCGGTACATGCTACCAGTTTTATTTCATTGCAATTCTCTGGGCATATGGCTGTTATTAAGACTCGAAACGGATATGCAAGCGGTCTTGCTTATGATATAGATATGAGTAAGTCTCCTGAAATTTTAGGAACTGTTGCAGGTGCAGATACTGTGTTTGCTGTACTACGCGAGGATGTAAGTCGTGAAGAGGCTAAAAAACTTTTTGCAAAGTTTCTTCCGTTGATGACCGATGAAGATATCGCAGGATAATAAGTCCTATGGATATAGGGTTATAATATATATAACTTAAATTAAAAGAAAAGATTGTTTTATATTAAAAAATGATTAAGGCAGAAGAAATCGAAATCGTTGTTGCCAGTGCGGAGCATGTCAAGTATGTAGATGAAGTGCTTGATACGATTAACCGTGCGGCTAAGGTGCGTGGCACAGGTATTGCTAAGCGATCTCCTGAATATGTCAAGCAAAAGATGATTGAGGGTAAGGCTGTGCTTGCTCTTTATCAAGGACAATTTGCCGGTTTCAGCTATATCGAGTGCTGGAGTAATAAAAAATTTGTGGCAAATTCAGGTTTGATAGTTAATCCTGATTTCCGTAAATTGGGATTGGCAAAACGAATAAAACGACGAATTTTTGATTTATCGCGTGAAATGTTTCCTGAAGCAAAAATTTTTAGCTTGACAACAGGGGAGGCGGTAATGAAAATCAATAGCGAATTAGGTTTTCGTCCTGTTACATTTCCTTCACTTACCGATGATGAGGCTTTTTGGCGTGGGTGTGAAAGTTGTGTAAATTTTGATATTCTACAACGCAATGGTCGTCACATGTGTTTATGCACTGGATTATTATATGATCCGGCTGAACATAAGGACGATAATGAATAATAGTGTTTCACCGGTTGTAGAAAAGTATTTAATTAAATTGAGTGGTATAAAAACAAGAATATAAAAACTATGGAAAAGAAAAAAGTTGTATTGGCATTCAGTGGGGGGCTTGATACTTCCTATTGCGTGAAATACCTTAGTGAAGACTGTGGCTATGAAGTATATACAGCAATTGCCAATACAGGTGGTTTTAATGCAGAAGAATTAAAGAATATAGAAGAACGTGCATTGGCTCTGGGATCTGTGCAACATGCTACATTGGATATAACACAAGAATATTATGAAAAGAGTATTCGTTATATGGTGTTTGGTAATGTTCTTCGTAATGGTACTTATCCCATTTCGGTAAGTTCTGAACGTATTTTTCAAGCTCTTGCCATCATTAATTATGCAAAGAGTGTGGGGGCTAAGTATGTTGCTCATGGTAGTACAAGTGCCGGAAATGATCAAATCCGTTTCGATTTGACTTTCCAAATTCTTGCTCCTGAAATAGAAATCATCACTCCTACGCGTGATAAAAACCTTACCCGTGAGTATGAAATCAATTATTTGAAAGAACATGGTTATGTTGCTGACTTTACTAAGTTGGAGTATAGCATTAATAAAGGTTTGTGGGGTACAAGTATAGGAGGAAAAGAAACCTTAAAGAGTAATGAAACTCTTCCGGAAGAGGCTTATCCTACTCAAATGACTGCTACCGAAAACAGCCGCATAACATTGGACTTCGAAAAAGGAGAAATTGCTGCTATTAACGGATTGAAATTTGACGATAAAGTGTCGGCAATACAATATCTTGAAGAAGTCGTTGCTCCTTATGCCCTTGGTCGTGATATGCACATAGGTGATACTATTATAGGTATAAAGGGACGTGTAGGTTTTGAAGCCGGTGCGCCAATGCTTATCATTGCGGCACACAAAATGCTTGAAAAGCATACTTTGACCAAGTGGCAACAATATTGGAAAGACCAAATCGGTACTTGGTATGGTATGTTCTTGCATGAAGCTCAGTATTTGGAACCGGTTATGCGCGATATGGAAGCATTCTTGGAATCTTCACAAGAGAATGTTACAGGTCGTGTAATTGTTGATTTAAAGCCATATCATTATGTTTTGGTAGGTGTTGAAAGCCCATTTGACTTGATGAAGAGTGACTTTGGTGAATACGGAGAGTTGAGTAAGGGTTGGACTGCCGATGATGTTAAGGGCTTTACCCGCATACTTGGTAATCAAATGAAAATTTTCCATAACATTCAAAAACGAAACGGTAAAACAGAGAAATAATGATAAAAGCCGGAATAATAGGTGGTGCCGGATATACGGCAGGTGAATTAATAAGATTATTGCTTATCCATCCCGATGTGGAATTGAGATGGGTGAACAGTAGCAGTAATGCAGGGAATTTGGTGACCGATGTTCACCAAGGTCTTATTGGTGATTTGGACTTACGCTTTACTTCCGAAACTCCTTTTGAAGAAATAGACGTACTTTTCTTCTGTACGCCTCATGGAGAAACTCGTAAGTTTATGGAAAAAAATGAGGTTCCTGCCGATTTGCGTATTATTGACCTTTCTCAGGACTATCGCATACAAGACGGAACGCACGACTTTTATTATGGGTTGCCTGAGTTGAATCGTCGCAGAATAGTGAAAGAGGGGGCGGTTCATATTGCAAATCCCGGTTGTTTTGCTACATGTATTCAGCTTGCACTGTTGCCACTTGCTAAAAATCTGTTATTAAACAGCTCTGTTCATGTTCATGCCATAACTGGCAGTACCGGGGCAGGAGTGAAACCTAGTGCAACATCTCATTATTCATGGCGAAACGATAATGTGAGCATTTATAAACCGTTCAAGCACCAGCACCTTGCTGAAATACGTCAATCATTATTGCAGTTGCAGAACAGCTTTAAGGCAAGTATTGATTTTATTCCGGTGCGAGGTTGTTTCTCTCGCGGTATTTTTGCCACAGCTTATCTTGATTGCCCGGTGGAATTAAGCGAAGTGCGTAAACTGTATGAAGAATATTACGCCGATCATAATTTCACCTTTGTGGTAGATAAAATGCCCGATTTGAAAGATGTTGTGAATACCAATAAATGCTTGATTCATCTAATGAAAGAAGATGGTAAACTGCTTATCGTGAGTGTAATTGACAATCTGTTAAAAGGCGCTTCGGGACAAGCTGTGCATAATATGAACCTGCTCTTCGGCTTGCATGAATGTACCGGCTTGAAACTTAAACCATCAGCTTTTTAAAGAGGATTTCTGCCTCATATTGAAATAGAAGACGGGGCTTGCTCCGTCTTTTTGTATAATAATATAAATGGAGTATAATAACTATGAAACTTTTTGATGTATATCCGCTTTTTGATATAGAAATTGTAAAAGGTCGTGGCGTACATACCTACGACGCTGAAGGAATTGAATATCTTGACCTTTATGGCGGTCATGCTGTGATTTCGGTGGGACATTCTCATCCCCACTATGTTGAGGCTTTGAAAAAACAAGCCGAAAACCTTGTGTTTTATTCCAATTCGGTGATAAATGGACTTCAACAAAAGCTTGCCGATAAACTCGGTAAAATATCGGGCTATGATGATTACCAATTGTTCTTGGTCAATTCCGGAGCCGAAGCCAATGAAAATGCATTGAAACTTGCCTCGTTTCACACAGGTCGTCCTCGTGTAATCTCTTTTAAGAAGGCATTCCATGGGCGTACTTCTCTTGCCGTAGAAGCAACCGATAATCCTAAGATTGTAGCACCGGTAAATGAGAGCGGTCATATTACATTTGTGCCGTTTAATGATATAAATGCCGTGCGTGCCGAGCTTGCAAAGGGTGATGTGTGTGCAGTGATTATAGAAGGTATTCAGGGTGTGGGAGGAGTACAGATTCCCGATGACGAATTTTTGAAGGAATTGCGTAGCGTCTGTACCGAAACAGGAACTGTATTGATTCTTGACGAAATTCAGAGTGGCTATGGTCGTTCAGGTAAATTCTTTGCACATCAATATGCAGGAATACGCCCCGATATTATCACAATGGCAAAAGGAATAGGAAACGGTTTTCCTCTTGGCGGTATGTTGATAAATCCCGACATAAAACCTGCTTACGGAATGCTTGGAACCACATTTGGAGGTAATCATCTTGCCTGTGCCGCTGGTATCGCTGTGCTGGAAATATTCGAAAGCGAGAATCTTGTGGAAAATGCCCGAGAAGTAGGAGAATACTTGATTGCTCAATTGAAACAATTCCCTCAAATCAAGGAAGTGCGCGGACGCGGACTCATGATAGGAATTGAATTTGAAGAACCTGTAAAGGAATTGCGTCGCAAGTTGCTTTTCGAGCAAAAAGTGTTTACCGGAGCTTCGGGAACAAATGTTCTTCGCCTTCTTCCGCCTTTGGTGCTTACCCGAGATGACGCCGATGAGTTTATTAAACGATTTAAAACTGTATTGCAATGAAAGTAGGAATAATAGGTGCCGGAAATATGGGAGGGGCAATTGCCCGAGGTCTTGCCGCCGGCAGCAAAGTTAAAGCCTCCGATATCACCGTGTGTTGTCCGGTTCAAAATGAACTTGATGTTCTGAAAGCCTTTAATGAAGAAATCAATACTTCCATAAATAACGAGGCAGCGGTTACAGGAACCGATGTGATAATAGCTGTAGTAAAGCCATGGCTTCTTGATTCCGTATTGACTCCATTGATGTCAAAGGTTGATTTTGAACATCAGATTATAGTTTCGGTGGTTGCCGGAATGACTACCGAACATTTGGCGGAATTGGCAAAGGACTATTGCAATGTGCCTGCCGTGATGTGTGCAATGCCCAATACGGCTGCGAGTGTACATGAAAGCATGACTTTCCTTTGTGCCAAAAATGCCACACCGGAACAAATCGAAGCCGTTAAAAGTATATTTGACGAACTGGGGGTAACTATGGTTATCGAAGAACGCTTGATGGGTGCAGGTATGGCATTGGCTTCTTGTGGTATTGCGTATGCTTTACGCTATATAAGAGCTGCTATGGAAGGTGGCGTTGAACTCGGGTTATATCCTGCTGACGCAAAACACATTGTTATGCAGACTCTGACGGGAGCCGTTGCATTACTTGAGGCAGGTGACAGTCATCCCGAAGCCGAAATCGATAAGGTCACAACACCCGGTGGCGTGACCATAAAGGGACTTAACGCAATGGAAGCTCGCGGATTCACCACGTCGATAATCGAAGGGCTTAAAGCCAGCACCCCAAAACTCCCAACTCCTAACTCCTAACTCCTAACTGAAAACATGTCGGTAAATAAAGTAATATTGATAGGTAACGTGGGGAAAGACCCCGATGTAAAATATACCGGTCCCGACCAAGCTGTGGCAACATTTTCGCTTGCTACAACCGAAAGGGGCTATACAACAGCTTCGGGTACACAAGTTCCCGATAAAACAGAGTGGCACAACATTGTGATGTGGGGAAGGCATGCACAAATTGCCGAAAAATACATCCGTAAAGGAAGCCAACTCTATATCGAAGGTAAACTGCGCACTCGTGTGTGGGAAGACCGCAACCAAATAAAACGCTATGTAACCGAAATCTATGTAGATAACTTCGACTTTTTGGGAAGTAAAAAAGACTGATAACCGGTGAAAGTAATTTTGTACATATTGATGGCTTGGATTATGGTGGGGTGTGGCAGGCACTCTGTCGATTCTCGCCTTGCTCAAGTGAATGAGCT
>CAZTFX010000054.1:0-14793 GCA_964613095.1 uncultured Muribaculaceae bacterium
TATATCCTCCAAAAATCGATCCTAACGGTGGAGAATATGTAGAAGGGGACGAAGTGGAAGTAACTATTACTGGAGCAGCAGGTCAGGACTTGTATTATGCTTTAAACAATGGTAATTTGGATAGCGCTAACGAATATACCGGAGAAACATTGAATGTGACAAGCAATACTACTGTTTATGCTTGGGCTTCGGACGGAACCTCTACATCTGAGGCAGCTTCCGCTACATTCAATTTTACTGCACCTATTGATAATGTTGCTGCTTTTTATGCGTTGGAAAAGGGTAATGCCGCTAAATTTAAAGGCTCATTAACTGCTGTATATCAAAATGGAAACAACTTAATCGTAAAAGATGATTCTGGCTCAATGCTTGTATATGGTTCAGTTGGTCAAACCTATAATAACGGTGATGTTATAGCAGTAGGTGTGCGTGGTACAGTAGGTGTATATGGAGGAAATAAGCAACTTTCACCTAAGGCTGATTCTTTCACCGCAGGTGTAGCCGGAACAGCAGTGGCTCCGGTGGTGAAAACTGTGGTAGACCTAGTAAATTGTGCATTCCTTGACTATGTGAAATTGGAAGGCGTATATTTTACACTTGATGAAGGTAAAACAAAAAATTATACCGTATCTGACGGTACTAATACTTTTGCTGCTTACAATCAATTCAATATTACTATAGAAGGTCTTGCGGAAGGTGTAACTTATAATGTAGAAGGTTTTATTTCTTCATATAACGGAAATGCTCAATTGCAACCTATCTCGGTTACAGTGGCTGACGCTTCGGGTATTACCGGTGAAAGTTCGGTTTATGAAACATTTGATTCGGTTCTTCCGGGTGATTGGACTGCTACTGTTGTTAGCGGTGATAAAGAATGGAATTGGAAGTCTTATAGTAGCAATGGTTATGCATCTATGAGTGCATACGGTGCGACTGTCGTACCTGTTGAGGCTTGGTATGTTTCTCCTGCTCTTAATGTGAAAGACGCAGAAAAGAAGACTGCTTCATTCAAAACTCAAGTAAATGCTTACGGCTCTACAACTACCGAATTTAAAGTGTATGTGCTTGATAATGTCGATCCTTCAAAAGCTACATTGAAGACTGAACTTGCAGCTACATTGGCAACTGCTCCTGAAAGTGGTTTTTCTGCTTGGGCGGAATCCGGTGATATCGACTTGAGTACTTATGGAGATGTTGTTTATATTGCATTCCATTACGTAGCACCTGAAGCTGCTTCTGCAACTTGGTGTGTTGATGATTTCGCATTTAATTATGTACAGGAAGAGCCGGAAGAACTTGGAACCAAGGAAGCTCCTATCACTGTGGCTGAAGCTATGGCTGCATACGTTGATGGTGAACAAAAAGCTGCATGGGTAACAGGTTATATTGTTGGATGTTTGAATGGTTCAATCGATAAACCTGTGTTTACAACAGAAGGTGCTGTTGCGACAAATATGCTTATTGCAGATGAAGCTACATGTACAGATGTAACAAAATGTATTCCGGTAGCTTTGCCATCGGGAACTGTACGTACAGGATTGAATCTTGTTGATAATCCTACCAATTTGGGAAAGAAAGTCATTATAAATGGTGATATTATGAAGTATTTCAATGTTGCCGGTTTGAAGAATTCTACTGAATACGTTCTTGAGGGTTCTTCTGCGATTGAAGAAGTAGGGGTTGACACTAACGCACCTGTTGAATATTACAACTTGCAAGGTGTAAAGGTGGTTAATCCTGAAAATGGTATCTTTATTAAGAAGCAAGGAACAAAAACAACTAAGGTGATTTTATAATAGAAACATTATCGGATTATATGGCTCCCTAAGGTAAATTTTGCCTTAGGGAGCTTTTTTCTTCAATATATCGAAATTTTCGTCTAATTTTGCAAAAAATAATAGTTTTATGAGACAACCAAGCAATCACAATAAACCAAGTCGCGAAAATCGTCCCGATAATATAAAAACATGGACTGTTAATGAAGATGGAACTATTCTTGATGTTGCTGTAAACATTTTGAAAGATCATACTCTTACCAAATTGAAATCTATGTTGCGTCATAACCAGTTTGCAGTGAATAATATGCCTACGACAAAATATGACACCGAAGTTCATAAAGGAGATACTTTTTCGGTCAACTTTGATCAATCTTTTAAGGTGTTTAAACATCCTCGAGTAGAATTGGTTTATGAAGATGAGCATATTCTTGTGATTAATAAAGGTTATGGCTTGTTGTCTATGGGTACCGATAACAAAAAAGACGGTACGGCATATAGTATAATGCGTGAGTATGTAAAATATCATAATCCATTGGCTAAGGTGTTTATCGTTCACCGATTAGATCGTGATACATCGGGATTGATGATGCTTGCCAAGACTATGCAGGCAAAAGAGATTATGCAACATAATTGGAATAATATGGTGCTTAATCGTAAGTATGTTGCAGTTGTTGAGGGGTTGGTCGAGCAAAAAGAAGGTGTTGTAAAGAGTTATCTAGCTGAAAATTCGCAATATGAGGTTTATTCGACCAACGATCCTTCAAAAGGACAGCTTGCCGTAACTCGTTATAAATGTCTAAAGTCAAGTAAGACCTATTCGTTGTTGGAAGTTGAGCTTGATACCGGAAGAAAAAATCAGATACGCGTACACATGAAAGATTTAGGTCATCCTATTGCCGGAGATCGTAAATATGGTGCTGCACATAGTCCGATAAATCGTCTAGCTCTGCATGCTCAAACTCTTCGTTTCGTCCATCCTATAACACGTCGTGAGATGAATTTTTCGACGCCGATACCTATTCGCTTCCGTTCACTTGTGAAAGGTTGAGTTCCCGGGGCATATCGAGTTTTTTAATATTGCAGGGCAATATTGTCAAGCCAAAGGGTCATGCCTACTGTTCCTGTGTAGGCTGTTCCACAACCCGATGAAGCCATTATGAGCATGTGAGTAGGTGTGGCATTTTCATTGTCCCACCCTTCTTCCACTACCGGAACCATTTTACCTTTACTGTTGCGAGCATAATAGGAACGTTCTTTGGGTAGTAGTCCCATGTAGGGTTGATAACCGGAACGTTTGGTTATGTCACCATACCATACTTCCAGTTTGTGTCCGTTCATCCAGCCCGAAGTTGATTTGTTGTATCGTTCTCGACCTGTTCCCACGCGCATGGCATGCAGATTGCCGTCCTCGTCTTCCCAACGTCGTTGTAATATAATGAATACTTCAGCATTGTCGCTTGTGTTAAGTTCTTTTTGAGAGCCAAAACCACTGGAGTATATCATTTTGTTGTTTTCGGGTACATTCACCTTATAATCAAATACAAGATGGGTGGGGCGTTTGGTGAAAGGTATTCCCATTTCCATTTTACTGTAAGGATTCTTGGTGCTTGATATAGGTTCAAGCATTTCACCTAAAAAAATACTTCCCGAAACTAGAACTTTCATATTGATTAATCCGAGAGCTTTTACACTCTCTAAAATTGTGGTCATTTTTACACAATTATCACCTGTGGAACGACTGTCGCGATACACTGCATTACTGCACTTGGTTATGCCGACAACTTTTGCCATCACGTTTGACGTTCCCCAAGGTGATCCACCCTCGTTGGAATAGGGGATATCTCCTTTTATGGTTTTGTCGGGACCTATTTCGTAGAGAGTTTTAGTGTTTCCCCCTATTATAGATGATTCTTTTATTTCTCTTATAACCCAAGTGTTGAAATCTCCATAGGCAATTTTTTCAATTCCTGTAGCATGGATTATATTCGATAGTAAAACTGCCAAAGTAAAGGTAATTGTCAGGCTTTTTCGTCTCATTTTGTAGTAATCTATAAAGTTTTCACAAAATTAACGATAAAACCCCTTTTGTGGTTCAATGGGTGCAAAACAGACCTTTTAAAGGTTAAAACAGACCAATATTTGATGTCTAAGGCTGTTTTATGGCTGCTTGTGAGAGCAAACGATGTCCTATTGTACAATACAAGCATTTTCTGGTATCGCAATATTCCTTTTTTGCTTGTATGAGAGCTTGTGATGATAATGCGTCTTCGCATTTTACACCTGCTCGTGTAAACGATTCTATAATTGAATTCTTTTCAGGTCGTAACGATTCAAGTAAAGCTATGGCACGATCTGATGTGTCATAATTTCCGGTGATTGTGGAATAAGCGTAATATAAAGGTGCAACAGTGTTAATCAGTATTATGTCGATAGAGCCATTCCCAAGTGCTTTTTGTGAACCGGAGCCTTTGTCACCGAAAGAATAATGATTAGCCCAATAACCGGTAAGCTCTATTGTAAATAATTCTCGTAAAGTCTTTTCGTCTTTAGCTTGAAGGATACTTTCCATAAGTCGAAATCCGTCCAATATATAATGAGCCAGCATTGCAATGCGACGATGTGGAAAATTTTGTGGTCTTATGCGGAATGATTTCCATGCTTCTACATTCATCGGCGTGAGGGAAAATTTGTTGGCTAGGAAAGTGTATTCATTGCATAATTGTTGATAGTAAGCATCGTGCGTATATAGTTTGCTGTTAAGCATGCCGGCTTGCCCAAAAAGCAATGCTTCAATTTGGAGCAGTGAGTCACAGTGCTTGTGGAGCAATCTTAAAGGTGTGCGTCGTGCAAGTCTTTCGAATGCGTCGTTATTGATACCGAATCCTAAATTTCTGGATAGAGTCACATAGCAAACGTCTTCCCAACTTCCGTTAAATGTGTTGTATAGTGTATTAATACGTTCTGTTTTTGATTGTAAGCGTTCAAATGCAAGAGATTGAAGCCATTCGGCTATGATTATTGTCGGGGTGTCTTTGAGTTGTCCGGCACAAGGTAAACCGGAAGTAGAGTTTACTAATTCGGCATATTTTAGATGAAAATTATGATTATAGTTGAGAATCATTTGTGGAATCAGCTCTCCGGTACTGCGATACACAGGTGCGTCGTCTTTCTCCACAACATGGAGTATCACCGAGTCATAAGCCTTGTCCTGATCGTGTCGATGACGTTTCCAATCGGAGGCTCGTGTGTGAATCTCCACGTTGCCCACCCAAAGATTTCCGTCTATTTCTATTTTTGCATTAAAAAAGTCGGGACCGGAATCGGTGTTTAGAGTACCGGGATCAATTATGCGTACACGGCTGCCGTTTACGGTAAACATTTCGGTAATGCACCATAAACGATGTTGCCAAATGTATTGCATAAGTTTTTCCATGAAAGTTTTTTCTTATAAATAAAGCCATTTGTTATGAGAAAAACTGTTTATTTACAAGTTTTATTAATGATGTGAAAGATTCTTTCCTTGTGTGGCTGTAATTTTGTGTCGGTTAAAGGTAAATAATATTGTGTGAAGTTTATTGGGTAACCAAGCTATTTTAATACCGATGGGAAACACAAAAAACAAAGAAAATTTGGGAAATCTGCAGATTGTCGTGGAGATACTTTGCAGATTTTTCTTTTATAAGGCGTATCCTAATAGTACTTTTAAGGTGATTAAACCGGAGTGTGTGGAAGATTTTCTGCTTGATTAAGGCTCTGTTGGTTAGTCTTTGGCTTTTATGCTTTTAGTGGAAATGTGTCCTCCTGTAGGCATATAATCGTCTTCGTCATCTATATCACTACGGCGAGGACGATTTTTCTTGCTTTTATTTTTTGTTTTAGTTTTATTAGCAAATTTAGTCCTTTGCTTGTTCTTTAATTGTCGTTTTTGCTGTTCCCTGATTTTTTCGGTACGACTGGTTTTGAATTTAGATGGTGCTTGCATTTTCATGGATATAATAGGTGTGACCATCTTAACTTCGGCTATTACATTGGGATCGCGTGGGATGGGAGTGAAGAGAATATCGTTGAGTGATTTCCCCACGTTGAAACGGCTTTGGTCAACATCGGTATGAATGCCGTTAATTATACCGCAATCGGTAAATTGCCAAAGAGTGTATTTTGTTCCGTCGGCAAGTTCCGGTTCTGTTTCAGAGTATTTTGCAATAAATAATTCATATCCATCATTGAATTGCTCCGATAGATATTTGTTGTAGAAGTTTGTTCCTGTATATATGATAGGTCTTACTCCATAATGTTGTTCCAGTAAGTCGGCAAAAAGTTTCACACTGTCTGCCACTTGATCGGCTCGCCAACGACCTTTTACTTCAATGTCTATAAGTGGGGCAAGATCTTGTTCATCCTTACGACAATACTCGGTGAAATTCAGGAACTGGTCGTAAATATAGGAAGTGGCACGCAAGAAGTGGTAACAACCTACTTTCATTCCTGCCTTGCGTGCCTCTTTTATGTTTTGTTCAAATGTGGGAGATACATATGTAGCGCCTTCGGTTGCCTTGATGTAAACGAATTGCACATTTTCATCTTTTGCAACTTTGTTCCAGTTGATGTGTCCTTGATGATTGGATACATCTATGCCATGGTACACTTCCGGAAAATAATGTTCGGGTACGTAATCTTCGATGTGGTCGGCTTGAGCTGTGACATGGAATGATATGGCAAAAACGTATATTACCGAAAAAAGGAATTTATAATATGTACCGTTCCCCATCTTCATTATTTACCAAAAGCAGCTTTGATTGCTTCAATGTAGTCTAATTTTTCCCAAGTGAATAACTCAACTTCAATTTCTTTATCTCCTTCATATTTAGAGAAGAAATGTTTGGTTACGACTTGAGGAGTACGCCCCATGTGACCATAAGAAGCCGTTTCTTCATATATAGGTGTACGCAATTTTAAGCGACGTTCAATGGCTGCCGGTCTCATATCAAAAATCTTGCTTAATGTGTCGGCAATTTCAGAATCTTCCATATCCACGTGCTTTGTACCATAGGTGTTTACGTAAAGGCTTACCGGTTGAGCTACTCCGATTGCATAAGCTACTTGTACGAGCATTTCATCGGCTATTCCTGCTGCTACTGCATTTTTTGCAATGTGGCGTGCTGCATACGCTGCGGAACGGTCAACCTTAGATGGGTCTTTACCTGAAAAAGCTCCACCACCGTGTGCGCCTTTACCACCGTAGGTGTCAACAATGATTTTACGACCGGTAAGACCGGTATCGCCGTGAGGACCACCGATAACAAATTTTCCGGTAGGATTCACGTGAAGAATCAAGTCATTGTCGAAGAGAGCACGTGTCTCATTGCTTAACTTGCTTAGAATACGTGGTAATAGAATGTTTTCTACGTCACACTTGATTTTAGAAAGCATGCCGTTATCTGCTTTGTCCTGAGCTTCTTTACTGTTGTCGTCAGGGGAGATGAATTCATCGTGTTGAGTGCTTATGACAATGGTGTGAATACGTGCCGGCTTATTTGTGTCGCCATTATATTCCACTGTAACCTGACTTTTTGCGTCGGGGCGAAGATAAGTCATTTCCTTACCTTCTTTGCGTATAGCTGCTAATTCTATAAGCAGAGTATGAGCAAGCGACAAAGAAATCGGCATATATTCAGGTGTCTCGTTGGATGCATAGCCGAACATCATACCTTGATCGCCGGCACCTTGTTCTTCGGCATTTTCACGTTCAACACCACGATTGATGTCTTGTGATTGCTCGTGAAGAGCAGAGAATACACCGCAAGCGTCGGCGTCAAATTTGTATTCACTCTTGTTGTAACCTATGCGATTAATGACTTTACGTGTTACTTCCATAAGGTCGATATATGCATTGGATTTCACTTCTCCTGCAATGACAACTTGTCCTGTTGTTACAAGGGTTTCGCAAGCGACTTTTGAATTGGGATCATATGCCAAAAAGCGGTCAAGTAGGGCGTCGCTTATTTGGTCGGCAACTTTGTCGGGGTGTCCTTCCGACACTGATTCGGATGTAAATAAATAGTTCATATTTTCCATTTTGTTTTAAAGTGGAAAAATGCAGGCTTTCTACCTCGAAAATGTTGTGATTTGTGTAGAACGCAGTTTTAGCATTTTTTTGTGTGGTTGCAAGCAGCCAAATTTTTCCACAAGGTTATTAAAATCGGGTGCAAAGATAATGCATAAGTATGTAAAAGCAAATAAAAAGACAGTTAAAATTTTGGTCTTAATACAAAAATTGGTATCTTTGCGTGCTTATATTCCGTATATATTATACATGCGGAATATTTTGCTGATTGAAATAACAGAAATAAAAACAAAAAACTAAATAATTAAATGGCTGCATTAGAGAAAATTAGAAAAAGAGCAGTGCTGTTGACAGTAGTCATTGGTCTTGCTCTATTGGCATTTATCCTAGGCGACTTGATTAACTCCGGTCAAGCGTTTTTTGGTGATGGAAACACAATCGTGAAAGTCGGTGATGAAAAAATCGACGCAATGGAGTTTCAAAAACGTTATGAAGAAGTGAGTGCACAAGCACAAAATAATGGAAACCAAATTACCGATGGTGCTCTTCTTCAAAATAATGTTATTGAAGGAATGATTTCTGAAAAATTGTTTGATAAGGAACTTGACGAAGTTGGTATTTATGTTACCGATAACGAACTTACAGAAGCAATGACCGGAAAGAATGCAAATCCATACATGGTTCAATATGCTCAACAAATGGGATTTGAAACACCGGCTCAATTGTATGATTTCCTTTTCAATCCTGCAAAATATGGTGTTGCTGAAGCTCAAATAGCAGAAGCTAAGGCAAATTGGATGAGAATGGAACAAGAAATGGTGCGTTTGCTAAAACAGTCAAAACTTCAATCTCTAGTGTCTGGTGTATTCCAAGCTAACGAGTTGGATAAAAAATATTTGTTTGAAGAAAATGCTGTTACATCTCAAGTTGCTTATGTAAAGGCTGATTATTCAACATTGAAAGACGCTGATTATGAAGTGACCGACGCTGATTTGAAATCGGAATATAACAAAATGAAAAATATGTTCCGTATCGAAGGAGAGCAACGTGTGGGACATGTAATTGCTGTTGATGTTGTTCCTTCTGCTGAAGATTTGGCTGCTTCTAAGGCTTTAATTGATACTTCAATGGTTGTTCTTCGTTCTGAAGAGGGCGTGGACGGAATTCGTCACAATAGTGAATTGGTTATTGAAGAAGGCTCTGTAAGACTAAATGATATTCGCGATCCACAAGTGAAGGCATTCGTAGAAAATGCTAAAATTGGCGAAGTTTCAGAACCTAAGTTTGTTTCTAATGAATACACTATTGTTAAACTTTTAGGCAAGAAACTTGAGGTTGACTCAGTAAACATTAATATGGTTACAGTACAAGGTGACAAGAAAGCACAGGATTCTATATTGAATGCTCTTAATGGAGGTAAGACTTTTGCTGAAGTTGTTAACGGAAAGACTGTAAGTGGAGAACAAGATGTATGGCAAGTGCTATTGAATGTTGCCGATTCTGTAAAAACTAAGGTGCTTGGCGGAGGTGAAGGATATTTCCCTCTTACTTCAAGTGATCAAATGGCTTATCTTGTAAAAGTAAATAAAAAAGTTGCTCCTAAGAATATCTATAATGTAGCTTTCATTTCTCACAAGGTTATTCCAAGTGTAAAAACTGTAAATGATTTACGTGACAAGCTACAAGCGTTCATCAATGAAAACAATACAAGTGAACTATTGGAAACCAAAGCTGTTTCGGCTGGATATCAACCAATGCAATGTGTGGTTTACAGCACAACACCTCAAATAAACGGTATTGCTAATACCCGTAAGGCTGTGCAATGGTTGTTTGGTGCCGGTAAAGGTTCTGTTTCTCCTATCTTTGATAAGGAAAATAAGGATAAGATGATTGTTGTAGCTCTTGATGATGTTTATGAGGGTGAATATCTTCCTGTAAATGATTCTCAAGTTAAGTCAATGCTTTCTCAAGTGGTACGTGCTGACAAGAAAGGTGCTGCATTAGTAGAAAAGTATGAAGGAAAGGCTAATGACTTGGAAGGTTATGCCAAGCTAATGGAATCAAAAGTGGATACAGCTCAAGTGACATTCGGTCAGCCATTTGTTCCGGGTCTTGGAATGGGTGAAAAAGCATTTGTTGCGGGTGTAACTGTTGCTAAGGAAAATGAATTGAAGGGTGTTGTAAAGGGTAACTCTGCAGTATATGTATATAAGGTTATTAAACATGACCGTACACAACGCACTCCGGGTCAGGAAGTTGACCGTCAATTCTCAATGTCTCGTGGTAGCAATGCTGTAATGCAGAATGTTGAAGGAATTCTTCGCAAGGCTACAACTGTAGAAAATAATATGATCAAGTTCTTCTAAAAAAGAATATTAAGTTTATAAATGGGGTGCTAAATTTAATTTGGCGCCCCATTTTGTTTTTTTAACTATAATGTATCGGTAAATAATTGGAAATCATTGAAATAATTGTTTTCTTTGGGAGAAATATTATGTAAATAAAATCATTATGAGAGCAAAATTCTTATTGTATATTGGTATGATGATATTCTGCTTCACTAGTGAAATGAGTGCCGGCAGATATATGATGGTTAATGATGGAGGTTTAAACAAAAGCCAAAAAGAAGTATTGAAATATGCGAAGAAATTAACAGAATTGTATAGAGATACATTCTTTTTGCCTGGCGAAGTTTGTTATATGTTAGGTGATACTGTGGTTGAAGAACATTATGTAGCCAATCCGGTATGGGAGAGTGCATATTTTAAAGAAGACAATAAGTGGGAAGCGTTGTTGGTTATACCATTAAATGTAAGAACTTCCTACGGCTTATTGAAGTCTGAATTGCAATTAAGATATGTAAATAAGCATGTAATGCGAATAGTTTTAACAGTATTTCCTACTCAAGAATGTTTAAAAAAATATCCTGAAATAAGAACAAGTATATTTGAAATGAAAGATTTTTCAGGTTTTTGTGTGAATTCGATTGTTGATGGATTGTTACTTAACGTTGAGGAGTATCATAATGGAGAAATATTAAATCAATTGGATGCAGGGTTGGGAAATAAGGGCTTAATGGATAATGTAAATGATATGAGAATTAAATCCATGGTTTCTAATTATGTGTTTAGAAAAGATGGAACTGTTAGGCGTGGAAACAAAAGAGTCAACAATCATGGTAATATAGGAAATGTTATACCTATAGATGTGTGGAGAGAGTGGAAGGGGCATTTAAAACAATATGGAGAAGGAGATGGAAGAGAGGGCTGGGATGCTAAGATTTTATTGGAACAACAGCGTAGGATGAATAAATATAAGTGACAAAAAGAGGATTACTAATCCTCTTTTTTCTTTCTTAGCATAAAGATTTAAGATTAGAAAGTCTCTCGTTGTGTGAAAATTCAAAAAAAATGCGTATTTTTGGCAATACATTAGAAAAATGTCGAAAATGAGTGCAATAAATGACGTACAAGACGAAATAATCGAGGAGTTTTCAGGCTTAAGTGATTGGATGGATAAGTATTCCTACATCATAGAGTTGGGAAATGCTGTAGAACCATTAGAAGAAAAATACAAAACACCGGATAATATAATAGACGGTTGTCAAAGTCGTGTGTGGCTTGTTGCCGATGAAGATAACGGAAATATTATATTCCGTGCCGATAGTGACGCAATAATTGTAAAAGGTCTTATTTCCCTGTTAATACGAGTGCTGTCCGGTAATACTCCACAAGATATTTTAGATTCCGATTTGTATTTTATGAAAGAAATCGGGTTGCAAGAGCATTTGTCGCCTACAAGAAGCAACGGATTGCTTGCCATGATTAAGCAAATGCGCGTATATGCACTTGCTTATAAGGCTAAACTTGGAAATTAAATGATAGAATCGAGATGTTTGATTGAAAACAAACTAAATATTAACAAAAAATACTATTAATTATGTTTAAAAATCATCCTAAAGGTCTTATCCCTGCGGCTCTTGCCAATATGGGTGAACGCTTTGGTTATTACATTATGAACGCCGTCTTGGTGCTGTTCTTATGTTCTAAGTTTGGCGTTAGTGAAGAATCAAGTTCGTTGATTTATTCTTTCTTTTATGCCGGAATATATGTATTAAGTTTGGTGGGCGGTTTGATAGCCGATAAAACACAAAACTACAAGGGAACAATTATGTCGGGTCTTGTAGTTATGGCATTAGGCTATGTAGCTTTGTCAATTCCAATCCTTGCAACAGCTCAAAACTCAACTTGGTTGTTGTCTCTTACTTGTGTGGCTTTATTCCTTATTGCATTTGGTAATGGTTTGTTTAAGGGTAACTTGCAAGCTATTGTAGGTCAAATGTATGATGATCCTAAGTATTCAAGCCAACGCGACTCCGGTTTTCAAATTTTCTACGTATTTATCAATATCGGTGGTCTTATTGCTCCTTTTGTAGCTCCATTGTTGAGAAGTTGGTGGTTGGAATCACACGCTATGATTTACAATGCAGGTCTTCCTGCTCTTTGCCACCAATTCATAGCAGAAGGTGAAGCTATGGCAAACCTTGCAAACCTACAAGCACTTATGGCTCAATGTGGTGGTGATGTAGCAAACTTGGCAGAATCCTGTGAAAAATACCTTAAAGTGTTTAATGAAGGTATTCATTATTCATTTATGGCTTCGGTAGCAGCAATGTTCATTTCTTTAATTGTGTTCATTTGCACTAAGAAGATGTTCCCAACTCCGGGAAAGAAGGAAGCTGCTGCTACAGTAGAATATACAGCAGAAGAAAAGAAAGCAATGGCTCAAGAAATCAAGCAACGTATTTATGCATTACTTGCAGTACTTGGTGTGGTAATCTTCTTCTGGTTCTCATTCCATCAAAATGGTACATCTCTTTCATTGTTTGCTCGTGACTTCGTGGATACAACAACTATAGCTCCGGAAATATGGCAAGCTGTTAATCCATTCTTTGTGATTGTGCTTACTCCTGTAGTTATGTGGATTTTCGGTGCATTATCAGCACGTGGTAAAGAAATATCAACCCCAAGAAAGATTGCTATAGGTATGCTTATTGCCGGTATAGCTTATTTGTTCTTGGCTGTTTATTCATTCTATATGGGTTATCCATCAGCAGATACTTATCGCGCACTTCCTGTAGCTGAACAAGTGAAAGCCGGTGCTTGGGTGCTTATTGCATTGTATTTCTTCTTGACAGTTGCCGAATTATTTATTTCGCCTCTTGGTTTGTCATTTGTATCAAAGATTGCTCCAAAGCATTTGCAAGGTCTATGTCAAGGTTTGTGGTTAGGAGCTACAGCAGTAGGTAACTTGCTTTTGTGGATTGGACCGCTTATGTATAACGCAATTCCAATTTGGCAATGTTGGACAGTATTCCTAGTAGTATGTCTTGTTTCTATGGGTGTAATGCTTGGAATGGTTAAGTGGCTTGAAAGAGTAGCTAAATAATATTTGGAATTAAGATATATAGTAAGAGAGGCAGTGTCACGGCACTGCCTCTCTTATATATTATGGTTACTTGTTTGTTATTTTTTTGCATATACTGTTACGGTGTCGATGATATTGCCGTAGCGATCGTAAAGTTTTAAATATAACTTGTTTCCTACATTTTTCATAGTTAAGCCGCTTATTGATTTAGGACCTTCGCTCCAGCGGAATTTTATGAGGTCTTTATTGTGTGTCCATTCTTTCATGGCTTGACCGCGTTCGTTGTCGGAAGAAGTTGTTTGCAGATACACGGTTCCTTTGTTGCCGTCGGTCTCTTTTCCTTGATAAAGGGCATTAGTTCTAGCATAAATATGATTGTTGGCTCCTATGGCAAGATCTACGCCACATTCATCAAAGAGCTCGTTCCAACGGCTATATTGAGAAGTCTTTCCGCTCGTTCCAAAAAACCATTGATAATGTTCCATTACGATAGTGAATTTAGCGGGATTCTCTTTAATTACCTTTCTTACCCATTCTTGCGCAGCAGCAAGTCCTTCATCACTGCGCATGTTTTCATTGTTTAGCATAATGAATAGGGTATTACCGTAGGTGAAGTGATAACACACGCCGATTTCACCTTCATATCCGTTCTCCGGGTTATTGTTGGCATAACGGAAGAAGTTATTGGAATTCTTCTTATTTGTGCGGTCCATGTTGTCATGATTACCATTTAATCCTGCCCACATGTATTTCTTGAAATGTTCATTTGAGTATAGGTCACGCCAAAAAGAATAGCTTCCTCCCCATGCGATAATATCTCCTACGTGAAGCATTATATCCAATTCGGCATTGTTGCATTGCTCTAAAGTGCTTATCATGTTCATTGCCGAAGTCACACGATTGGGTAGAGGTGTATAGGCGTGAAAATCGGAGATTATGCCGGCTGTCCATGTCCCTTTAATGGGTGCTGTCTTGAAATAGCGTACTTCTCCATTGTTGGTTGTTCCAATGCGATACATATATTTTGTATCGGGTTTTAGTGATGATAATTCTACTGTGTTTCGTGTGAAGCGCACACGTTCATATATATTTTCTCCTGCGGGTGTTTTGGAATACATGCTATCGTATGCAGTGCAAAGCTCTTGCTTTGCTATCGCTTTTTTAACTTTATTCCAATTGTTGTCGTTACATTCGGTGTAGAAACAATAAGTCGGTTCATCGTTTAAGTCACTGTGCCAATTGATTCTGATTGATTTTGAAGCATTCTCTCCGGGATTGGCAATAACTGTGTAAACATCATTTGCATGTAGGGCTAAAGTGAAAAAAGCCACTATAAAAGTCACTAAAATTCTCATGATTTGTAAGTTTTATGATTTTTTTATACAAAAGTAGAAAAATAAGTGTTTTTGATGTAATTTTGTACTTAAAATTTGAAGAAAAATTGTTCACATTCGTATTATTAATGATTGTGCAGAGTCCAACAGCAAATGCAAAATTAGTTGAAGTTTGCGAAAAATCTGGATT
>CAZTFX010000055.1:0-14553 GCA_964613095.1 uncultured Muribaculaceae bacterium
GAATCAGCCCTAATTTTTATTTATTCAAAAAAGTTTTATCGGACACCAATAAATTTTTTTGATGAATGGAGTAATCTGATCGATTCTAATCTGTCAATTCTTTTTAGGAAAACACATAGGAAATACAAAAGAATACAAAGATGGTTTTATTAACGTATTTTAGCAATTCGGGGGGTAAAATTAGCATTTCTTTATAACTTTGTGTAATCTTTTGAAGTGTAGTCTCTTTTAAATGTTTCTAATTGGGCAAATTAGGCTTATAGCCTAATAGGATTTAAGTGACTTAAATATTTTAAAGGAGAAAAAATAAGATTACTGAAATATATAGAAAAAATATCTAATGAAAAAACTTATATTAAGTTTGGCTTTAGCTTTGGGATTTTGTGTATTTATGCAAGCACAGATATCCGTAAAATCGTTTGAATTACTTGAAACCGATCTTGATGCAAATACATATTTCCCCAAAAAAGATTTAAATGGTAAGACATGTGCCATAATAAAGATTTTTACTACTCAAATAGGTTTCTCTTTTGAAATAGGTTCGCTTGGGATAGTGGCAACCGAACAGAAGCCTGCTGAAATTTGGATATATGTACCCGAAGGAACCATGAAACTTAAAATAGTACATCCTCAATTGGGTCATATCTCTAATAGTGATAGTGATGATGGATATTATTGGTTTCCTAATGGACGTGTAAAGTCCGGGTGTTGTTATAAGTTGGAACTTATAACGGGTACGGTACATACGGTTGTAGAGGAAGCCAAGATACAAGCAGGATGGTTATTGATAGATACCGAACCTGCAGAAACAGAATTATATATAACAGAGGATGGTAGTGAGAAATATTATGGAAACACTCCATTTCAACGAAAAATGCCTTATGGACGTTATAATTTTCGGTTAAAGAGGTTAAAATATCACGATGAAGTAGGGGTTGCTGTAGTGGATAAGGATAGAGTGGTAATACCTGTAATTAAGATGAATCCTGCTTTTGGATCTGTAAATGTTACTTCCGAACCTAGTGGCGCTAATGTTTATATTGATAATGATTCAACAGGGTTTGTTACTCCGTGTGTAGTGGACGAACTATCTAGTGGCTCGCATAGCATAAAGTTACAGAAAAAAGGGTATTCGCCTATAGTGCGTTTGGTTAAGGTTGATGATGGAAAGGAAACTACTTTAAATGTTAATATGGAGGCTAGATTTGCTGAGATAACAATTAAATCAAATCCCCAAGCTATAATAAAAGTGAATGGCGTAGTGTCTGGAAAGGGAAATGAAAAGTTTTCACTGCAAGAGGGAATATATGATATAGAGGCATCGTTACAAGGACATAAAACTGTTACAAAACAAATAGAAGTAGTAGCAAATCAGCCGCAGGTAGTAGAGCTTAAGCCAATACCTATTTATGGCACACTAGATATTCTAACTAAGCCACGAGGAGCTTCTATATTAATTAATGGTGAAAGTTATGGAGATACTCCTTTGACAATTGAAAATATGTTGATAGGAGAACATGATGTAGTATTGACCAAGGCAGGATATGCTATGGCTATACAACATGTGACTGTGACTGAAGGAAGAAACTCAGATATAAGTCTTGAATTAAAAAAGGGAAGACCTGTAAGCGTTAATACAAATAGATCGGATGATAAGATATACATTGATGGCGTATTAATGGGTAAAGTTCCATGTAATGTAGTCTTAACTTATGGTAACCATGAAATAAAGGTTGAACGTGAGGGTAAATGGGTAACTAAAAATATTGTTGTAAAGAATGGTAATGAAAAAATGATTATTCAACTTGGATTTAACGAAATAACTCCGAAATGGAATTCTACGGTTACAGAAATGCAACGTATGATACTTGAACGTTTATTATCTAATATGGTTAAGGTTGATGGTGGGGTGTTTAAAATGGGAGCTACGGAAGAACAATATTATGATGCTGAGAAAGATGAGAGTCCGGTGCACCAAGAGATTTTATCTGATTATTATATTGGTAAATACGAAGTGACACAGGAGGAGTGGCAAGTGGTAATGGGTGACAATCCATCTTCTTTTATCGGAGAGAACTTACCAGTGGAAAATGTATCTTGGAATGATTGTCTTGCATTTGTGGAAAAATTAAATATTCTCACAGGTTTAAACTTTAGTTTACCTACAGAGGCACAATGGGAATATGCTGCGAGGGGTGGAAAATTTAGTAAAGGTTACAAATATAGTGGTAATAATGAACCTAATGATATAATGTGGTATAAAGAGAATAGTAATCACCAAACTCATAAAATAGGGACAAAAGCACCTAATGAACTCGGATTGTATGATATGAGTGGCAATGTGTGGGAATGGTGTAGTGACCAATATAATTCTTATGAAGAAACTCAAAAATCACAATATGGGTTATATTATGTAATGAGAGGTGGTGGATGGGGAAATGACACTAGATATTGTAGGGTATCAGATCGTGCAAATAGTTGTCCGGATAGTGCTAATGACTATTCGGGGATACGTCTTGTGTTAGTTACTAAAGAATAATATATATGTTTTGATTTATTTTATGGTTAATATTTTTGCTATCTTTTTGAAAATTACTGAAATATATAGAAAAAGTCATCTGATGAGAAAACTGATGTTACTATTTGCTATTTTGTGTTTGTTTTGTCCTATTGTGTTTGCACAATCGATAAATCAAATTAAGGAGGATCCGGATTATATTTGGGGAGAAGGGACAGGTAGTTCTGAGAGAATAGCCGACAAAGAGGCTCTAGAGCAACTCTCTCAACAAATTTCCATTACAATTGCAAGCGATACACGGATGAAAATTACAAATGAGCAACATGATGCTGATGATGTGAAAAGTGATATTGTTTTCGAGAAAGTGATGAATACTTATTCTACTGCTACGTTGAGTAATACGCATCGTATGGTAGTGGAGAACGGACCAACTGTGTATCGTGTATTTCGCTATGTTAAGAAAACAGAGGTTGACCGAATATTTTCTTCGCGAAAGGAAAAAGTGAAAGAGTTTGTGAAGATTGCAAATCGTTCATTGGAGCAATTACAGATAAATGACGCATTGAGATATTATTATTGGGCAAGTGTCCTTACCCAAAGTTTACGTTATCCAAACGAGGCTGTTGTGACTGATGAATCAGGTTCTGAATATAAGGCAATGATATGGATACCCAAACGTATAAATGAAATTTTTGGAGATTTGTCGATGGATATTCTTAACCAAAAAGGCAATGAATATGAGGTGGGATTTTTTTATAAAGAAAAACCGGTAGCGACGCTTGATTTCACTTATTTTGATGGGAGTAATTGGAGTTGCGTGAATACAGCTACTGATGGTAAAGGATTTATAGAATTTCGCCCGTCTTATGTTCCTGAATATTTTCAAGTAAGATATGAGTATGAATATTATGGAGAGGCTCAGTGTGATACTGAAGTTAAAAGTGTAATGGACGCAGTACTATCTTCGGCTGTTTACCCTCGTGCTCAAGTGAGGATTGCTGCTAAAAAAAGAATTAATAAACAATCAATTGAGTTTACTAATCTCAGTGCATTGGAAAATAAAATACCGGAACTTGAGACAGATTCAAGAGCCACTGTTGCAGAAAAATGTAATGATGTAATGCAAAAAGTTATATCTGCAATTCGTTCAAAAAACTATTCATCGGTAAATACATTGTTTACTGATGAGGGATATGATGTATTTACGAGACTTATAAATTATGGTAAAGGGCGTATTGTGGGAGAACCAAAATTGAGTTACAGCACCTTGAATGGTGATATATATTGTCGTAGTGTACCGATGAATTTTGTGTTCAGTCGTAACCGTCGATTTGTAGAAGATGTGGTATTTGTTTTTAATAATGTAGGATTGATAGATAATGTTTCTTTTTCGCTTGGTAAAGTGGCAACAAATGACATTTTGGGAAATGCCGGTAGCTGGAGTGTGGAAGCAAAAAATGTGTTGGTTAATTTCCTTGAAACCTATAAGACTGCTTACGCATTAAAACGTATAGATTATTTAAACAGTATTTTTGCCGACGATGCTTTGATCATTACCGGAAAAGTAGTAACAAAGAGTATGCGTATGCAAGATGGGTTATATACGAATAATCGTTATATCAAATTGAATAAACAGACAAAAGATCAATATATCAGGAACTTGTGTAAAATGTTTAAGTCGCGTGAATATGTGAACATAAAGTTTGCCAACAATGAAGTGAAAAAGATGGGTAAGGGTGGAGAAGTGTATAGTATTCAAATTAAACAAGATTTCTTCTCTTCAACTTATGGTGACTCCGGATATTTATTTATTCTTGTGGATTTGAATAAACCGGATGAACCTACCATAAGGGTACGTGCATGGCAAGAATTTCCTGATCCGGAATGGGGAAAATACGGACCTGAGATGTTTTGATTTTAGTTAAAATAAATAATTATATAACAATATTTTAAAAGAATATAAGTGGACAAGTATAGTAAAATAATAATAGTATTTTTATTGATATTTTCTTATTATATATGTGATGTGGCTGCTCAAAGTATGGAGTGGTTATGTAAACCTGGAATATATTCCGACATACAATATATGGGGAATGAACTTTTCAAAGTTAAAGATGGTAATAATAAATGTGGTATAATATCAAGTGAGAATAGAGTCGTTGTCGAAGTAAAATATGATAGTATTACACACTTTGTAGAAAATCGAGCATTGATTCTTGATAAAAATGGAAACAGAATAATTGCTATATTGGATTCAACGGGAGAGATATTAAAATCGTTTGAAAACGATCAAATATATACTACAGTTTATCCTTATTATAAGGAAGGTTTTTTAAGTTTTAAAGATAGTAATGGTCTATGTGGATATTTAAATAATAAAGGGAATATTTCAATTAATGCTAAATTTTATTTAGCTGCACCATTTAATAATGAAATTGCAACAGTTCAGTATGCGGAAGGTAATGGGTATTATGGATTGATCAATAAATCAGGAGGTTCAGCTTTTATATCAGATACAAAATATCGTTTTTTAAGTACTGTTGTAGATGGTAAGCTATTTGCTGTAACTTCTTCAAGTCGAGGCGGAGACCTATTAAGAGTAATGGAAGTTAAAGGAAATCAATTAAAAGCAGTTAAAACAATTGAAAGTAAAATGTTTGTAGATATTTCTGATGATTTTACATATTTAGTAAGTCAAAATGGTCATCATTATTATATCGACAATCAATGGCGTATTACTAGGGCAAATTATGATTATAATATACCATATAACATTGAAGATAAATCGTTTCTTGTTACTGAACATATGGAATATTTAAGTAAACAAAGGTGTGAAAATGGATTGCAGATTACATATTTGGGGCAACCAATTTTGGAGCATTCTTTTGATTTTGTGAAAATATATGAAAAAAAATATGCAATAGTCAATACAAGAGAACAAACTATTGGTATCTTGAAATTGAATACATTGGCGGAAGTAAAATTAGAAGAGCCTTTAAGTCCTTTTGTTTTTTATCATAATACGGAACTTATTAATAAAACAGATAGTATTGATTTATTTGATGAAAAACATTATATAAAGGTTATCGTAGATATTAAAGATATTAATACTGAATTAGTAAAATGTTATTTAATAGAAAAAGATAAATTGCTTTATGCTCCATTGAAGCAATATAATGGGAAATGGAACTTATATATTCCATATTTTAAGGCAGATACTCAGTTTAATAATATTATATCCCCAAAGATAAAGTTATTATTTGTGTATGATGACTTGGAATGGCTACATAAAACGCTGAAATTATCAACAAAACATGAACCCGGATATGACATTTTTATATCGGGAAGTGATAATACAAACGAAATGGGGCAGGGGTTGATTAATATTACAGTTAAGACAAAAAATGGTGTACCTCAAGTTCAACCAAATATAGAAGTTTCAGGAAGAAAAACTATAACTATGAGAGGTGCAAAAAAAGTTATATCTATTCCAATAGATAATATACCTAAAGGAGAGAGTAGAACATTTACTTATTCTGTGACTGTATCAGAAGATGGATGCCCTAGTGTTCGAAAAACAGTTAGCAAAACTATCATTCATCCTAAAAATAGATAATAAAAGCAAAATATATAAATCCAAAAATATAAAACAACATGAGAAAATTATTTATTCTAGTTATTGTGACATTTATCTCTGTGAGTTCTATGTTTGCGCAAGTAAAAATAGAAAGAGGGAATGCACAAACAGAAAATGGTAAATCTGTAATGATTAAAAGGGGAGCTGCCTTAGCCATTAAATATGGTGTTAAGGTGGGAGTAAATTTCTCAAACATGAGTAGTGACATGACATTTGACCCTGCATTCTCAATGGGTACAGGATTCCAATTTGGTGCTCTTGTTAACTTCCATTGGGGACAAAGAACTGCAAGCAGTCTACCCGGTACAGGACTGTTTGGTTTGCAACCTGAATTGCTTTATTCTAATCAAGTTATAAAAAGTGATGGAGGGAATATTAAGTTAAATTATATTAAGGTTCCTGTGATGTTTAAGGTTTATCCATTATCTGCATTGAGTGTTGAATTTGGTCCTGAATTTTCTTATTTGATTTCTGCTTCTCCTAAATCGTTGGCTGTTAATGGAGCTACAGTTAAAGTAGGAGATTGTACCGGTTTCAATATGGGAGCAGGTGTAGGAGCATCTTATGAATTTAAAATGGGACTTTTGGTTGGTGCTCGGTATTCAATGGGGTTCACCGATCTTGGTAAAAACCTGAAGTGGAAGAATAATAGCAATATTCAAATTACAGCAGGTTGGTTATTCTAATTTTAATTATTAATGTAACAAACAGAATATATATGAAAAAAATATTATTATTAGGTCTTCTTGTATTATTAATGACAACTTTTGTATCATGTACAGACCAAGAAGATGTTGAGATAACATATCAATCAGAAATGGGGATAACTGCTGCTCACATATTTGATGATTATGAACAATTTCAGGTAGGTGACTTTGATATGTCCAAAGACGGATGGAAACTCAATTTGCAAGTCCTTGTTTATGATGAAAGTGGAAAACTTGTAGATAAAACTGAGAAATTGTGTAATAGATTATCGGAATCCTTAAATTATGCTCCATATTTAGCACCAGGTAATTATACTATAATTAGTATTGCAGATTTTAGAGAAGGGCTCGGTGGTGCCGGATATAAATTTTGGCGTATAGAGAATGAATCAAATATTCAAGATTTATCTATTACCGAAAATGATAGCTATTTCCCTGTTGTATTTGAAACTTTAGGTATAGATGTACAAAAAATAGAGATTACAAATGCTCCTAAAGCTATTACTGCAGATATAAAACCTGTAACAAGTTTGGTACATGTTTATATGAGTGATAAGGACTATTCCGGATGGGGTATTGAAGGTTATAGCAGATTCTCTGTATTAACAGACGGATACTTTATAAAAGCGATTAAAGCTAAAAATAATGTAAGATTTGAAAATGGAAATCTTGCATTTAATTATAGTGAACAGTTGTCTAATTATAATTTGGCAATATCAGAGGTTCTTACAAAATGGACAGATAAAAAAGCTCCAACAAGTTATCTTTATCGTGCATTACTTCCAGAAGAGAATAAAGGCTTTAGTTTTCATATACAAAAAAGAGAGCTTCCTAAAGAATATTACGATACATTTGTTAAACTCTGTGGTGAATTTGAGACAGAAGGAAACAGTGAAATCTTGCCGGAAATAGTTTCGAATAAACAATATGTTGTTAATATGATATATGATGCAATGCAACTCGTTGTGATGGAATATCCCGTAGATTATAATCACGAAAGATATACAGAACAGTTTGTGAATGATTATAACAAACAATTAATGATTAATATGGTTAATACTAAGTTTGAAAATATTCTTGAAAAAGACGAGAGTTACGCTAACGTATTTTTAGATATGGAGCCATATGACCATAGTACTATTCCTAATGCAAATACTAATACATTTGTATATAGTACACACTATCCTCGTTCAAGAGCAAATCATTTTGAAACCTATGTGTCACCATGCTATCTCAATTCTGATTTTACAAGTTGCATTATGGTGCAGGTACTTCTTCCTGATTTGTCGGAAGACGTGTTTTCATATCTGAAAGAACTTTTGAGTAATAAATATGTTGCTGAAGAAGAAGGTAAATATGGACCAAACTATTTCACCTACATTGAACCTGGTAAATCTGAGGATGAATCAAAATATCGTATAGCCTTGGAAAAGGTGTATAATGATGAATTTGATAAATATACATATTTTTTAAGTTATAATCTACGTAAGAAATTTTATCCTATAGAAGAAAATTTGTGGGCAGACTTTACCACATTGTTTGGAGTAGATAAGGATACAGTGAAATCAAATCTTGAAAGTATAGGTTGTAGCTATAGTTTCTCAGACTATTCTTACTCTGCAAACGGAAGTGATTATTACTATATTGAAAATAATAGTTATGCAGAACTTGTTGGATTCGTGTTTAATCCAGATAATCAAGTTTCACAATATTGGGTTTATTTTAAACCGGCAAAAGTCAATGATGTATATAGTTATTTAACTAAGAAATATACTGCTGCAGAGAGTGAAAGTACTGAATCTGTGTATGTGTTCTACAATGAGGGTAAAGATTTGAAAGTTATTCTAGATTTGGAATTTGGAGCTGTAGTTTATACAAAGTTGGACATGAAACAACACCAGACTCCTGCCTAAACATTTCAAGGTATATATTAAAAAAATATGGTGACCATTTATCTTGTGGATTTGAATAAGCCCGATGAACCTACTATAAGGGCACGTGTTTGGCAGGAAAAACCGGATCAGGAATGGGGAAAATATGGTCCTGAAATGTTTTGATATGTCGTATAAACGCACTTCTATTTAGAGGTGCGTTTTTTTATAGTAAAATATGTTATTTTGTTATGGAAATTAGTTTGTAAATAACGTGAGTTCTATATAAGAAAAAGACTCTAAAAGTTTTTTGCTTTTAGAGTCTTTTTTCTAATTATATAATTGTTAGTAATATAGCTTTAGTTGGGAATGGATATTTTATTTTGCTTCCCAACCTAGTGCGCTGGCTCCAAGAATGGCTGCGTCACTTTCTTTAAGTTCGGATACAAGCACTTTTACTTTGCCCTTGTAACAACTTAGGATATTTTTGTCAAGTGATTCCTTAACCGGTTTCATGATAAGATCTCCTGCTTTAGTTAGTCCGCCAAACAAAACGAATGCTTCAGGACTGGAGAATGAAACGAAGTCGGCTAGAGCTTGACCTAGTATATCACCAGTATATTCGAAAATGTCTTTTGCAATTTTGTCACCTGTAATAGCTGCATCGTAAACGTCTTTAGATGTGATTTCATCTACCGGCAGATTACGAAGTGTTGAAGGCTCGTTGCGTATTTCAAGGAATTCACGTGCAGTGCGTGCTACACCTGTTGCCGAGCAGTAGGCTTCAAGACATCCGGTACGACCACAACCGCACATACGACCATTACTACGTTTCATGATGACGTGTCCCAATTCGCCTGCGAAACCGTCGTGTCCATAAACCATCTGTCCGTTGATAACAATACCGCTACCTACACCTGTACCCAATGTAATCATGATGAAATCTTTCAATCCGCGTGCTGCACCATAGGTCATTTCACCGATAGCTGCAGCGTTAGCGTCGTTTGTGATAACAGTAGGGATTCCGAATTTTTCAGTAATCAAGTCGGCTAGAGGTATCGGAGTAGGCCAAGGCAGATTTACTCCGTCTTCGATGATACCGGTGAAATAGTTGGCATTAGGTGCGCCTATACCGATACCTTGAATCTTATCTTGTGCGTCGTTAGCAGCAATAAGACGGCTTATTTCAGTGTGAAGCTCATCGATATAATCTTCGATTTTGCTATGTTTTCTTGTTTTAATAGAATTGCTTGCGATTACATTCCCGCGAGCATCAACGATACCGAAAGCGGTGTTGGTTCCGCCCATATCAATACCAATTACATAAGGCTTAGTCATAACTGTCATTATTAGTTTTATGATTTATAATAAGTGAATTATAATAAACAAAAACCAAACTCGGCTGCAGCGAAAGCAATAAGCAATGCCAATCCTATCCATACTTTTTTAGCTTCAAAATGAGGGAAGCTAAGGAAAAATGAGTTTTCCGGAGTTGGTACGTGTGCCGGACGTTCAGTTGCACATGCTGCTTCGGTTGTTGCAGCTTGTTGTGCAAAATCATTTTTGATTTCTTCTGTGTTCATATTGTGTATGTTTATTTTATTTCTAGTGATGATTAAAGTATTTCTTAACTTTTAATTGATTAAAATGGAAGATCATCGTTTTCTCCTTCGCTTGAACTGAAATCGGGCATAGGGGGTGCAGGAACTGCGTTAGGAACCGGAGAAGATGCAGGAGCTGATGCTTGTGGTGCGTTAGCGTCGGTTTTTTCGGCTTTCCAGCCACGGATACTTGTGAACCAACGACCATTCCACTCACGACTTTCAATGTCAAAACTCAAAGTCACGGTGTCGCCCACTTCAAGGGGATATTGGTTGGCTCTTTCTCCGAAGAAATCAAAATGTATTTTCTTCGGGAAATTTTCAATAGTTTCCAGAACGTATTCCTGTTTGCTCCAAGCATTACCTGCTTTAGATGTACCGCTTTGAAGATCAAGTTTTTGTATAATCTTACCTGTTACTTCCATAAAGTTTAGTTATATATATTAGAGTTTTTATTTCAGTCTACAAATGTAAAAAACATTTCTTATATATGTTCAATCAAAAGGAACTTTTTATTTAAATTTTATTCATTTTTAGGGATTTGTGATGTAGGGTTGCTGAAAGTTTGAGTGTTATGATGAGGTGAAAAATAGTGAAATTTGGTGAATTTTGGAGACCGATTTGGAAAGTTTGTGTCGTTACACTACCTTTGCATGATATTCATCCTTTTAGGGATTTATAATAAGAGTAATTTAATTTATGATTGGAGAAAAAGAACTGATAACAGCAATTATAGAAGGTATTCAGGAACGAAAGGGAAAAAGTATCACTCATGTGGATATGAGTGACATAGAAAGTGCCACTACTCGTGGTTTTGTGATATGTACTGGTTCTTCGACTATGCAGGTGAGTGCAATAGCCGATAGTGTGCGAGAATATGTACGTGAAAAAATCAATGTGAAACCATATAATTACGATGGTTATAAAAATAGTCAATGGATTGTATTGGATTATGGCACGATTTATGTACATGTGTTTTTGCCCGAATTCAGAGATTTGTACAATCTTGAGGAGTTGTGGAGTGACGCAACTATAAATGAGATTCCCGATCTGTATTGAACAGATTGAAATTGACAAGTGTTTTTGTGTAAAAAAGATTAACCCCTATATAAAATAAGGTGAAACAGATGAAATTTAATATTTATTGGCTGTATTTGTTGATAGGTATTGCATTGGCTAGTGTGTGGTTTATGCAAGACGATGGTGTGTCTAAGGATGTTAGTTGGACCGAGTTTGAAACCTATGTTCAAAAAGGTGGAGTAAAGAGTATTGTTGCATATAGCGATAAGCGAGTTGCAGAAGGTCTGCTTACCGACTCTATGACAAATGTTGTATTTGGAAAGAATGATAAACCGCTTAGTGAACGTGCAACGTTTAAGGGCAAAATCGTGACAAATATTCCGTCTAATGACAAACTTGATGAAAAAGTGGTGGAATGGCAAAAGGAAGGAGTATTCAAGGGTGATGTAAAATATGAAAAAAGCAGTGATTACTCTAATCTGATATGGGGATTCGGTCCGATAATACTCCTTATTGTATTTTGGTTTATCATGGCAAATCGCATGGGTGGAGGAGCCGGTGGCGGTGTGTTCAGCGTAGCCAAATCAAAAGCCAAACTATATGAAAAAGATGGTGAGTTGAAGGTTACATTCAATGATGTTGCGGGATTGTCGGAAGCAAAGACCGAGGTGGCAGAAATCGTTGAATTTTTAAAGAATCCGCAAAAATATACCGAGCTTGGAGGTAAAATTCCTAAGGGTGCGTTGCTTGTGGGTCCTCCGGGAACAGGTAAAACTCTTTTGGCTAAAGCCGTTGCAGGTGAAGCAAATGTTCCATTCTTTTCATTGTCGGGAAGTGATTTCGTAGAAATGTTTGTGGGTGTGGGAGCTTCGCGTGTGCGTGATTTGTTCCGTCAGGCTAAGGAAAAGTCTCCATGTATCGTGTTTATAGATGAAATAGACGCGGTAGGACGTGCCAGAGGTAATCGTCTTAATACAGGTTCGAATGATGAACGTGAAAACACCCTAAACCAATTGCTTACCGAAATGGATGGCTTTGGTACCAATAGCGGGGTGATAATACTTGCAGCTACCAACCGTGCCGACATTCTTGATAAAGCATTGCTTCGTGCAGGGCGTTTCGATCGTCAAATATATGTGGAATTACCCGATATAAACGACCGTAAGGCAATTTTTAATGTACATTTGCGCAATATCAAGAAAGATGAGAGTGTGGATGTTGACTTGCTTGCTCGTCAAACTCCGGGCTTCTCAGGTGCCGATATTGCGAATGTATGTAACGAAGCCGCTTTAATTGCTGCTCGTCATCAAAAAGATGTGGTACAACGTCAGGATTTTATGGACGCAGTGGATAGAATTATTGGCGGACTTGAAAAGAAAACCAAAATAACCACAGCCGAAGAACGCCGTTCTATTGCAATTCACGAATCAGGTCATGCAGTAGTAAGTTGGCATTTGCAATATGGCAATCCGCTTGTAAAAGTTACTATTGTGCCTCGAGGAAAAGCACTTGGTGCAGCTCATTATCTGCCGGAAGAACGCCAGATTGTACCTACTCAAGCATTGCTTGATGAACTTTGTTCGTTGCTTGGTGGTCGTGCTGCCGAAGAATTGTTCTTAGGTCGAATTTCAACAGGAGCTGCCAATGACATTGAACGTGCTACAAAATTGGCTTATGCTATGGTGGTTTATTATGGTATGAGTGAAAAAATGCCGAATTTGTCATATTATGACTCTACAGGTCAGGATTATGGATTCTCAAAACCATATAGCGATGAACGAGCAAAACTGATAGATGAAGAAGTGTCTAGAATCATTGCAGGGCAATATGATAGAGCCAAGAAAATGCTTACAGAGCATGCTGAAGGTCACGCAAAACTTACCGAAGTGCTTCTCACTCGTGAAGTAATATTTACCGAAGATGTAGAACACATTTTTGGCAAACGTCAATGGGTGTCGCGTACCGAAGAAATCCTTGAAGAATCAAAAGATAAAGAAACATCGGTATCGGCTGAGGTTCTAGAAGAACCGGAGCCAACACCACCGGAGTTCAAAGCATAAATACCCCAAAGGTGGAGAATTATTTATATGAGAGGCTGTGTTAAATTCATTTTGGCACAGCCTCTTTCACTACTAGCGCAGAATTAGTGGTAATAACTTGTGAACTTTTAGGGTGTTCATTTAAAAGAAATTCTCTTTATACCTCCAATGTTTCCATAGCTTTGTAGAGGTCTTTCTGTTTGGAAACAATTTTTATTACTCTTCTTGCTCGTAATAGAATGAATAGTCAATACTCTTCATAAAGGTCTCGCGGTCGTTGATTTTATCGGTAAGTGCATCTTTTAGAAGAACACGAATACGACTGCTATTTGTATGGCTTGCTATCATAGCGTCAAGATACTCCTTCTTGTCTATCTTGCTCCAATCTACACACATCTTCATACGCTTCTTGAAAATCAAATCGAGCCAAATGCGGGTACTTCGACCATTACCCTCCATAAATGGATGTGCTGCATTCATCTCCACATACTTGTCCACAATCTCGTCAAAAGTTGTTTCAGGCATTGTTTCTACAATTTTTAGATAATTGAGCAGATGTTCAGCCAAACAGAACAGCGTATTACCCTTGGATATCGTCTTTGTGCGTATTTTGCCAGCGAAGTCGTAAAGACCACCAAAGAGATAGGCGTGAATTTGTTTTAGTGATTTTACCTTACCTATATCTTTATTAGCCACTAGGTCGCTTTCCCACAGGGTATATGCCTTTTTTCGACTCTGTCCATCAATGGTATTGTCGCTGTAGGTGAACCAATCCAAAAAGGCGTTTGCTCTATTGTTGGGATAATGTTTGGCTAATGTCTGTACACACTCATTATCGAGGGCATCAGCGGTACGCTTTTTTCCATCGGGAGCCTCGAATTTGAAGTCGTGAGTGATACTCACGAGTTGAACGCCTTCGGTTGCCAGTTTCTTTTTTAGCCAACGCCAATAGTTACCCGCCTTGACATAGTCCGCTTCATCATTGATTGCACGAATTAAATCAATAGCCGAAAACCACCATTTGGAATTTTCCTCATCCCAAATAGCTCTCACCTCGCGGTCTTTATAAAATCTGATGGATATTTTTGACATATTTTTAATTAACTTTAGGGAGGTTCTATAAATTAATCCATTGTTAATCAGTGTATTATTTGTATATT
>CAZTFX010000056.1:0-14524 GCA_964613095.1 uncultured Muribaculaceae bacterium
AGAGCATCTGACTACGGATCAGAAGGTTACAGGTTTGAATCCTGTGCGAATCACTCAAAGGAACTCAATCGAGTTCCTTTTTTAATCCCCTTACATAAAGAAATAGGGGGTAAGTCCCATCAGAGAATATCAACTCAACTGAGTATATAAGCTAAGCCACCTTAAAGCCTTTATCGACCTTAACGATTCTTTCTGCTTAGCCGAGTACTTGAGCCGAAGATGGGGATAAATGAAAAAAGCTCCGAGAAATCGGAGCTTTTTGTGGAGGTTCCTGGCGGATTCGAACCGCCGTACACGGTTTTGCAGACCGCTGACTAAGCCACTCATCCAAGGAACCTTGTCATTTGCGAGTGCAAAGTTATAATAATTTTTTCTACTTTGCAATAGTATTATTCTTTTTTTTCTTTCCACAGATAGATTTTGAAGAACAGCATTGGCACACGTCATCGCTATTGTCGCATTTTTGTATATTACGAATTTTACGCAGTATGATTACTATGATAACAATAGCAATCAGTGCAATAAATATATATTGAAAAAGATGACTGTTATTCATAACGGTTTATTGCTTTAATAACGGTAATATACGTATGTATTCTTGTTCAAAGTTTGGTGTAAAGATTCCTTTACCTATATTTTCATCAATTTCATTGAATGTCCAGAATCTACCTTCTGAGATTTCGTTTTCATCAATAACAAAATCTGTAGTGTCGATGTTCACAATTGTTGAAAAAGTATATACCAATTCTCGTTCTATTTCACTTTCAAAAACATACGAGAGGAGATGTTTGGGTGTAAAATCGGTTATACCTAGTTCCTCTCGCGTTTCTCTCATGAGAGCAATATTGATGTTTTCTCCTAAATCGACATGACCGCCTACGGCTGTATCCCATTTGCCCGGTTGTATATCTTTTGTAATTGCTCGTTTTTGAAGATACAGAGCATTTTTGTCTTGGTTCATGATGTGCAGATGAACAACAGGATGGAGTTGCTTGCTACCGGAGTGACATTCTTTTCGGGTTGCGGAACCTATGATGTTACCGTTTTCATCTACAATAGGAAATATTTCTTCCATAAACTTATTTTTTTGCTTTGTTGTCATCAAGAGGAATGCTGTTATGGCTATTATCGCGTAACACGTCCATGACAATTCTTCCTACCATATCTTTTAGCTCATTGATAAAATCGGCTGCAGCATAATCTTTTTTCTCGATTTTACGCAATTTGTTTTCCCATAATCCGGTAAGTTTTGCCGATTTAAGCAATTCTTCGTTAATTGTATTGATAAGAGTTATGCCGGCTTGTGTGGCTTGCAGATTTTTTTTGACTTTTCTTATGTATTGACGTTTAAACAGCGTTTCTATAATTGCTGCTCGAGTAGAAGGACGACCTATACCGTTTTCTTTCATCGCTTCGCGTAATTCTTCATCTTCTACAAGTTTTCCTGCGGTTTCCATTGCACGAAGCAGGGTACCTTCGGTGAAATATTTTGGTGGTTGTGTCTGTTTTTTTAACAAAGACGGTTCATGTGGTCCATTTTCACCTTCGGTGAATAATGGCATAGACGAATTGCTTTCATCATCACTTTTTTCTTCGATGTTTTTATCTTTCAAGTACAATTCCCTCCATCCGTTTTTCAATATTTGTCGTCCTGTGGCTTTAAATTCGGCTTTGTTGATTTCAGCCATAACGGTAGTAGATGAAAATTCACAATCGGGGTAAAAAACTGAAATAAAACGGCGTGCGACAAGATCATATACCAGTTTCTCCTCACGAGAGAGTGCTACTCTTTGAGGTTCAACATTAGTAGGTATAATAGCATGGTGATCGGTAACCTTGGAATTGTCAAAAACTTTTTTACTCTTAACAATCTTATCCCCATTGAGAATAGGTTGTACAAAATTCATGTAAGGAGTGAGTTTTTCCAATATACCGGGAACTTTGGGATAAATATCATCACTCAGATAAGTCGTGTCCACGCGTGGGTATGTGGTTACTTTTTTCTCATAGAGTGATTGAATGTAACGCAATGTTTCTTCGGCGGAGAAAGAGTATTTCTTGTTACATTCTACTTGAAGTGAAGTAAGGTCAAAAAGACGAGGAGGAGCCTCTTTCCCTTTCTTGGTTGTTATGGATGTAACATGAAGCGGTGCCGACTTGATTTGTTCAATAACAGCGTTGGCTTCCTCTTCACTTTTATATTTACCCTTAGTGGAATTAAAAGTAGTATTACGATATAAAGTCTTTATTTCCCAATAATCTTTAGGAATAAAATTATCTATTTCACGTTGGCGGTTAACAATTAAGGCAAGGGTTGGAGTCTGCACACGTCCAATGGATAGAACATTATGATTTTGTGCATATTTGAGTGTATATAGGCGTGTAGCATTCATGCCTAAAACCCAATCACCTATAGCTCTGGATAAACCGGCAAAATAAAGAGAGTCAAATTCGCTTTGAAGTTTTAAAGATTTAAAACCTTCTCTTATACTATCGTCGGTAAGAGATGAAATCCAAAGGCGTTTAACCGGTTTGTCGCATTTTGCCTTTTGCATGACCCATCGTTGAATTAATTCACCTTCTTGTCCGGCATCACCGCAATTTATAACTTCTTCGGCACCTTTTATTAACGTTTCTATCACTTTGAATTGTCGCTTGATACCTTCATCGTCTATCAATTTAATACCAAAGCGTTGAGGAATCATAGGTAATGCACCTAAACTCCACCTACGCCATTGTTCTGTGTAATCATGAGGTTCTTTGAGTGTACACAAATGCCCGAAAGTCCAAGTCACTTGGTAACCATTACCTTCGTAATACCCTTGATGACGATCTTCGGCTCCTAAAATTTGTGCAATATCTTTAGCTACGCTTGGTTTCTCAGTGATACAAACTATCATTTGTTAGTCTTTTCTTTTTCCAGTTGTTTTGCTTCATTCCAAAGAATATCCATTTCATCCAGAGTCATATCTTTAAGGCGTTTTCCTTGCTCTTTGGATTTTGCTTCAACGTAATTGAAACGATTAATAAATTTTTGGTTTGTTTTTTCAAGAGCATTTTCAGCGTTAACACCATATTTTCGTGCTACGTTGACAATACTGAAAAGTAAATCACCAAATTCTTTTTCGATGTCAACTTCTTTACCGTTTTGTATTTCGACTTCGACTTCGGCAATTTCTTCTTTTACTTTATTCCAAACTTCTTCCGGTGTATCCCAATCAAAACCGACGTTGGCTGTTTTTTCTTGAACGCGAAACGCTTTAATAAGAGATGGAAGAGTACCGGGAACTCCGGAAAGTACGGTTTTATTGCCATCTTTTTCTTTAAGTTTTAATTCTTCCCAATTCTTAAGGACATCATTGGTACCATCGATATGAGTGGTTCCATACACATGTGGATGACGGAATATGAGTTTTTTTCTTAAAGAATCACATACATCGGCTATATCGAAACGTTGTTGCTCATCGGCAATTTTGGAGTAGAAAAGAACATGAAGAAGTACATCTCCAAGTTCTTTTTTGATATCTTGAATGTCATCGCGTATAAGTGCGTCGGCTAATTCAAGCATTTCTTCAACCGAGTTTGGTCGAAGACTTTCATTTGTCTGTTTTGCGTCCCAAGGACATTTTTCGCGTAAAGTATCGAGAACGTCCAGTATAGCACTGAACGCCTCGAGTTTTTGTTCTTTACTATGTGACATAGTTGTATCCTATTATTATTTATTTTCCTGCATTTAGGAAATCAATGAATTTATCTATATCTTCATCATAGAAATAAGGACCCGATAGTAATTTACCATTTCCGTCAAGTACTGCATAATAAGGTTGAGAATTTGCATTGAACTTGTGACGTTGCAAATAACTCCAGCGATCTCCATAGGTTTCAAGTTTTACTTGACGTCCATTTTCGGTTACATAAATTGGTTCAGGTAGAGGACGCTTGTCATCAACCATAAGTGTGATAAATATGAAATCTTTTTCAAGCATATCTTTCACCTTATTATTGTTAAGAACAGCCGCTTCCATTTTACGACAGTTGACACATCCATATCCGGAGAAGTCGATAAATACCGGTTTCCCTTGTGCTTGAGCTGCACGCATACCTTCATCATAGTCTTCATAATGTGTCATGCCTTCATCATATAGGTTGAAATCTTGTGTGTACAATGGAGGAACGAATGCACTGACACTCTTTAATGGTGCTCCCCATAGACCGGGTACAAGATACATTGCAAATGATAGGGATATAAGAGCAAGGAAGAAACGGAATACTCCAATACCTTCATTTTCGTCATCATGAGCAAAACGAATTTTGCCTAATAGATATATTCCTAGCAATGCAAATATAACAATCCAAAGTGAGACAAATACTTCACGATCCAAAATGTGCCATCCGTAAGCAAGATCGGCTACCGATAAAAATTTCAAAGAAAGAGCAAGTTCGATAAATCCTAATGTTACTTTAACGGTATTCATCCAACCGCCGGACTTTGGTACACTCTTCAACCAAGAAGGGAATATAGCAAACAACGTAAATGGAATAGCCAAAGCAAGAGCAAAACCAAACATACCCACTGCCGGACCTGTGTAATTTCCAAGATTAGCAGCTTCTACGAGTAGTGTTCCGATGATAGGACCGGTACATGAGAATGAAACAAGTGTAAGAGTAAATGCCATAAAGAAGATACTCAATAATCCGGAAGTCTTCTCTGCATTACTATCCATCTTGTTTGCCCAAGAATCAGGTAACTTGATATCAAATGCTCCAAAGAATGAAATAGCAAAAACAACAAGCATAAGGAAGAATATGATGTTGAATATTGCATTGGTGGATAGAGCATTCAAAGCACTGGCACCAAAAACGATTGTAACAGCAAGTCCTAATACCAAATAAATAATTATAATAGCTATACCATAGAGAAGAGCATTTGTAATAGCTTTTTTACGTGAACCGCTTTTCTTTAAAAAGAAACTTACTGTCAACGGAATCATTGGCCATACGCATGGTGTTAATAATGCTAATAGACCTCCTGCGAAACCTCCTAGGAAAATAAGCCAAGAAGATAGACCTTGAATGGACGTTTCGTTATTTTGTGAATTAATTGATTTGAACTCAACTGGTTCCCATAATTGATCGCTGCTAGCTGTTAATGCCGTCGCTTTAGTTTCTTTGATGTTTTCGTTATTGTTAACCATCGGCTCTATAACAGCACCTTTGATAAATTCAAAAGCTTCTTTTGTTGGAGCTTGACAAGTCTTGTCATTGCAAACCATGTATTTGATATTACCGACAATTTTATATGAATCTCCGGTTATATCAAATTTTTGAGTTAGTGTGATGTCTTTTTCCCACCAAGATAATTTCATATCCATTACTGCATCAAAAGCTTCATGTGCAGGACGGCTTGGTGTTAGTTCTCCGACCAATTTAACTCCCTCCAGCAAATCCCAAACAACTGTTGTGGCTTGAATACCGCTTTCTGCAGGTAGTTCCAAACCGTACATATGCCATCCGTTATCGATTGTGGCAGTGAAAACGACTTCTCCCGAAGTGTCACTTATCATTTTGATTGATTTATCCCAATTAACAGGATTAATTATTTGCGCACCGATAGTAAATACTCCTAACAGCGAAATAAAAAGAAGAAATATCAATTTCTTAGTCATAATATTATTATAATTTAACGTTTTTACAATTTTATCGCAAAATTACAGCCTATTGTCAATATACGAATTAAAATCGAGTACAAAAATACTTAAAATTCCATTAAATTACTCTATCTTTACAGAGATATTAATCTATCAACACCAAAATAAGAATTTTATTTTTATCTTTGCATGATGATTAGGAATCATATGTTAAGAAGAATTATAAAGGATGTTCAAGTGCGCGAGTTAAAGCAAATGCTTTCTGATGCACAAAATATAGTGATAACCTGCCATGTGTCTCCCGATGGTGATGCGGTGGGTTCTTCATTGTGTCTTTTACACTTGTTGCATAAGTGGGGGAAAGAAGCACATGTGGTAACTCCCGATATGATTCCTGCTTCATTAACATTTTTGCCGGGCTTGAAAGATGTTGTAGTATTTACTCGTCAAGAGTTAATGGCAAAACATTTTATGGAAGAAGCCGATTTGATAGTGTGTTTGGATTTCAATGCACCATACAGAGTGGATAGGTTGGCTCCTATGTTAATGGCGGCAAAAGCCAAAAAAGTTCTTATTGATCATCATTTGGATCCGGAAGATTTTACCGATATGAAGATTTCATATCCCAAAATGTCATCCACGTGTGAATTGCTGTTTAGATTAATTCATGCAATGGGATTGATGAAATACATGAGTAAGTGGAGTGCCACTTGCTTATATACCGGAATGATGACCGATACGGGTAATTTTACTTATAATTCCAACGACCCTGATATATATCTTATAATAGCAGAACTTTTACGGTTCGGTATTGATAAAGATAATATATATAATATGGCGATGAACACCTTTTCGGCAGATCGTTTACGCCTTATGGGATATGCCATGTGTGAGAAAATGAAATTGTTTCCTGAAGTAGGCGGGGCATTGATTGAACTTACACATGACGAATTGGTGAGGTTTCATTATCAAAGAGGAGATACCGAGAGTTTGGTAAATCGTCCATTGGCAATACCCGGAATATGTTGGTCTATATTTTTGAGAGACGACGTAGAGTATATTAAGGTGTCGGCTCGTTCAACCGGAGATTTTGCGGTGAATGGATATTGTGAACAATATTTTAGCGGTGGTGGGCATAAAAATGCTGCCGGAGGAGAATTTAGAGGTTCAATGGAAGATGCTGAAAGATTAGTTTATGATATAGTTGAAAAATTGAAAGAAAATAATAATATTTGATAAAGGTTATAGAAATGAAATTAAAATTATTTGCAATATTACTAGGTGGAATGGCTATGCTGTCTTTTACTTCATGTGATGATGATAAAAGTTATGCTGATCTTTTGAGGGATGAAAGACGTGCGACAAATGCGTTCTTGTCAAATTATGAGATTATAGATGAAATTCCGGCGGATACCGTGTTTGAAACGGGAGAAAACGCTCCATTTTATAAGATTGATCCCGATGGAAATGTTTATATGCAGGTTTTGATTGCCGATAGTAAAGGAAATCGTCCTAAAACAAATCAACCTGTGTATTTCCGCTTTATGAGATTGGATTTGCTGTATTTGTACACTTCGGGAACAGAATTTTGGGAAGGAAATGCAGAAAATATGATGGCAGATCCTACATTCTTTTTGTATGATAACTATACTTTGGATTCTTCTTCATATTATGGCTATGGATTACAATTACCAATGAAATTTATAGGCGTTAATTCAAAAGTAAATTTATTGGTAAAATCTCAATATGGTTTCTCCGATGAAATATCGGATGTTGTACCATATTTATATAACATAACCTATTATCCCAGCATGATAGGTGGTGGCAGCGAAAAGTAATAATCAATAAAACTAACAATACATTAAAGAATCAAAACAATGTCACTAATTAAATCTATTTCGGGTATTCGCGGTACGATAGGTGGAGCTGTAGGTGATGGCTTGACACCTCTTGATATTGTGAAGTTTACATCTGCTTATGCTACTTTTATCCGTAAAACTACTACGAAAACATCTAATGTAATTGTGGTTGGTCGTGATGCACGTGTTTCCGGTGAAATGGTGAACGACATAGTTGAAGGAACGTTGGTAGGATGTGGATTTGATGTAGTTAATATCGGTATGGCTTCAACTCCAACTACAGAAATTGCTGTGGTTGAAGAAGACGCATGTGGTGGTATTATCATAACAGCTTCTCATAATCCTAAGCAATGGAATGCATTGAAACTCCTAAATGAAAATGGTGAGTTCTTAAATGACGCACAGGGTAAGGAGGTTTTGCGGTTGGCTCAAAATGACGAATATAAGTATGCTAATATAGATAGAATAGGTAAGGTTTATACGAATACAACTTATGCCCGTCATCACATTAATAAGATTCTGGAACTTGACTTAGTGGATATAAAGGCTATAAAGAAAGCAAACTTTACAGTTGCTGTTGACGCTGTTAATTCTATTGGTGGTGTAATTATTCCGGAATTGCTTCATAAATTGGGTGTTGAAAATGTAATAGAACTTTATTGTGCTCCTACGGGAAACTTTGGTCATACTCCGGAGCCGGTTCCTGAAAATTTAACAGACATTTCAACTTTGATGAAAGAGGGTAAGGCTGACGTTGGTTTTGTCGTTGACCCGGATGTAGACCGTCTTGCTATTGTAATGGAAAATGGTGAATTTTTTGTTGAGGAATATACATTAGTATCCATTGCTGATTATGTACTTTCTCGTACACCGGGTTCTACTGTTTCCAATTTGTCTTCTTCACGTGCACTTGCTGATGTTACAAAAGAATATAATTGCAGTTACTCTGCTTCGGCTGTAGGAGAAGTTAATGTGACAACTGAAATGAAACGAACAAATGCTGTAATTGGTGGTGAAGGTAATGGTGGTGTTATTTATCCTCCATGTCACTATGGTCGTGATGCGTTGGTTGGAGTTGCATTGTTTTTAACTCATTTAGCTAAGAGTGGAAAGAAAGTTAGTGAATTAAAAGATGGTTATCCTCAATATAGTATTTCTAAAAATAAGATTGAACTTACTCCTGATATTGATGTTGATGCAATACTTGAGGCTGTTAAAGTGAAATATGAAAGAGAAAATATAACTGACATTGACGGTGTCAAGATTGATTTCAAAGATAGTTGGGTACACTTGCGTAAGAGTAATACAGAACCGATTATTAGAATCGTAGCAGAGGCTCATACGATGGTTGAAACTGAAGAACTTGTTGATCAAATTAAAGAAGTAATCAAATCTTTAGCATAAGAAAAGTCGAAAAAATTAAAAAATAACCGAAAGTAATAGCTTTTGGTTATTTTTTTATTGTTAGTATGGGTGTATTGTAAAGATATTGATTATCTTTACATGTTAAATTGCTATAAAAATAGTTGAAAGTATATTTGATAATTGATTTCCGACTATATGGTAATGTTTAAGACTTGATTATTAACGAATATATGATATAAAAATGATTAAGAAGTTTTTTTCAAACGTACTAGGCTCATTTGTGGGAGCTTGGTTGGCATTGGTGGTATTTAGTTTTATGGCAGTGATGTTGGGTTTTGTTTTAGTTGGTTCTATGACTGGTGAAAGTTCAAACTCGAATAATGTAGTTCAAGAGAAATCGGTACTTCATCTTAGTTTGATGGGTGGATTTGATGAACGTACTAACGGAAATGAAGCATTAAAAAGTGCTTTGTTTGGCAATACCGAAGAAACAGCCAGTAGCTTGGAAACAGTCTTAAAAGCTCTAAAAGTAGCAAAGGATAATAAAAATATAAAAGGTGTATTTCTTGAATGTAAAGGAAATGGGGCAGGGTTGGCTACATTGTTTGAAATACGTAAGGCATTACAGGATTTTAAGAAAAGTGGAAAATTTGTAGTGGCATATGGAAATGAGGGCATAACACAAGGAGATTATTATGTGGCTTCTGTTGCTGATTCAATTCTTTTAAATCCTGTTGGATTGGTTGATATTCATGGATTAAGTTCCACTATACCATTTTTTAAAAAATTATTGGATAAAATAGGAGTTGAAATGCAGATAATACGTGTCGGTACTTTTAAGAGTGCGGTTGAACCATATGTTGAAACACAAGCTAGCCCAGCGAATCGTATGGCAACTGAAGCCTATTTGAATTCAATATGGGATAATTTGTGTGATAGTATATCTTGTTCTCGTTCAATTTCAACAAAGAGAATTAATGAGCTTGCCGATAGCTTGATGTTGACACAAAAAGGAGAATATCTCGTGACAAACAAAATTGTTGATGGACTCAAATACAGATTTGAGGTCATTGATATGTTGAAAAATAAAACAGAAATAGGAAATAATAATGATTTACGCCTTGTTACGCCCGAGCAAGTTGCAGCTTTGGATATACCTAAAGTTCATGCTGATAAAGTTGCTGTGATTTATGCTGTTGGTGAGATTGATGGAAGTTCAGGTGAAGGCGTTGTATCATCTACTTTAGTCAAGGATATAATAAAAATAGCAAATGACGATGCTGTTAAGGCTGTCGTTCTTCGTGTAAATTCTCCGGGTGGAAGCGCTTTTGGCTCGGAACAAATATGGGCTGCTCTAGAAGAAGTGAAGAAAAAAGGAAAACCATTTGCTGTATCAATGGGAGATCTTGCGGCATCCGGTGGATATTATATTTCATGTGGTGCTGATAGAATATTTGCAGAGCCTGTAACGATTACCGGTTCAATAGGTATTTTTGGAATGGTTCCATGTGTTAAAGAGTTGATGAATGATAAATTAGGTATTACTGAGACTGTGATTAATACTAATGAGAATGGTAATTTTATAAGTTTGACCGAACCGATGACACCCATGCAGCGTGCAGCTATGCAACGTATGATAAATGAAGGATATGAATTGTTTACGTCTCGTTGTGCAACCGGACGTGGTATGGAGCTTGATTCGTTAAAGATGATAGCCGAAGGTCGCGTTTGGGATGGCGTTACTGCAAAAAAACTCGGATTGGTTGATGAATTTGGAGATTTAAGCAGTGCAATCGATTGGGTGGTTGAGAAAGCTAAAATAGGAGAATATACTGTTGCGATATATCCGAAAGAAGATACTTCATTGATGGGATATCTTCGTGGATATGTGAAAATGGGAATAGATAAAGTTATGGAAACCGAAACAGGTGAATTGTATAAATATCGTAACGCGGTAAATGATATCGTTAACCGAGATCAAATACAATGCTTGATGGAACCTGTTGTTATAAGATAAAGTAAGTTCATAAATTTGTCATAGATGGCTTCGGAGTTCAAAAAAATATTGGCTAAAATAATTCTCGCCCCTTGTTCATATATATTCAGAGGGGTAGTGGGAGTGCGTAACTTTATGTTCAATGTTGGAATTCTGAAACAACGCGAATTTGGCGTTCCTGTGGTTGTGGTTGGGAATCTTGCTGTGGGCGGAACCGGTAAGACTCCTCACACGGAATATATAGTGAGCAGATTATGTATGCATTACAAAATGGCTGTTTTGAGTCGCGGATATAAGCGAAAAACACATGGTTTTGTTCATGCTTCCAAGAATCTGTCATCATATGATTTAGGTGATGAGCCTTATCAAATGTATCGTAAGTATGGATCCTGCATAGATGTTGCAGTGTGTGAAAGCAGGGTAAAAGGAATAGAGAAGTTGTTGGAAATTAACCCTGAAATCAATATGTTTGTCCTTGATGATGCATTCCAACACAGATATGTTAAGCCAAAGGTTGCAATATTGCTTACCGATTATAGAAAACTTCCCTGTGATGATAAAATGTTACCGTTAGGAGAATTACGTGAGCCTAAGGAAGCATTGTCTCGTGCCGATATAGTTGTAGTTACCAAGTGTCCAAGCGACATGAAGCCTATTGATGTAAATGTTGTTAAGAAAAAATTGAATTTGGCTAAATGGCAGAAGATATTGTTTTCTACATATAAGTATAAAGAGCTTTTACCTGTATTCAGTGGGGAAAATGATTATCGACCGGATTTGAATTGGCTTAATGTAAATGATACTATATTGGTTGTAACCGGTATTGCAAATCCTGTACCTATGGTAAAATATCTTAAGCAATATAAAGCTAAAGTTAAGGTTATTCATTTTAGTGATCATCATGACTTTTCACGTGAAGACCTAAACTTTATTTCAAAGACGTTTAATCGTTTGCAGGGAGATCGTAAATTTATTGTTACTACCGAAAAAGATGCAGTACGACTAATAAATAATGCTTATTTTCCTCATGCATTGCGAAAACAGATGTTTTACTTGCCGATAGAAGTTGAATTTGTAGCAGGTGAGGATGATTTTATAAATCTTATAGTTACAAAAATGACAAATGATAAAATTCTGGGGTGAAATAAAATAATAGTAAAAAACGCTAAAACATATATTTATGGAAAAAGAAATGTTGGATTTAATTAAGCAAACAGCTAGTTTTATATCTAGCAAAGTAAAAGATATGCCTAAGACTGCAATTATTCTTGGAACCGGTCTTGGAGAACTTGTGAATCATATTGATATCACCGACGAACTTCCTTATGAAGAAATACCCAACTTTCCTGTATCAACAGTAGAAGGGCATAGTGGAAAATTGATTTTCGGACAATTAGGAAATAAGCGTATTATGGCTATGAAAGGACGTTTCCATTTTTATGAAGGCTATAATATGCAATTGGTTACATTTCCTGTGAGAGTGATGAAAGAATTGGGAATAACAACATTGTTTGTCTCAAATGCAGCCGGAGGTATGAATCCGGAATTTAAGATTGGTGATTTGATGATTATAACCGATCACATTAATTTATTCCCGGAACATCCGCTTCGTGGTAAAAATTTTGATGAATTGGGACCTCGTTTCCCTGATATGAGTGAGGCTTATTCTTTGGATTTGATTGCTGACGCAAAGAAGGTTGCTGCCGAGAATGACATACGTTTGGTAGAAGGTGTATATGTAGGAACACAAGGACCAACATTTGAGACTCCTGCTGAATATCGTTATTTCCATCGTATAGGAGGTGATGCTGTGGGAATGAGTACAGTACCTGAAGTAATAGTTGCCAGACATAGTGGAATACGTTGTTTTGGTATGTCTGTTATAACCGATTTAGGGGTAGAGGGTATTGTGGAAAAAGTTTCACATGAAGAAGTTCAAAAGGCAGCGGCAGCGGCTGAACCTAAGATGACTTTCATAATGAAAGAACTTATCAATAAGTTTGAAGAATAAAATTATATGATAAATCAACAAGAAACTGAAATCTCTACACTTGGTGAATTTGGGCTTATTGACCGACTCACAAAAGACATTGAGTTAAAGAATTCATCTTCAATAAAAGGTGTAGGCGATGATTGTGCTGTGCTTCAATATGGAGGGAAAGAAACACTTGTTACTACCGATCTCTTATTGGAAGGAATTCACTTCGATTTGACGTATGTACCATTGAAACATTTGGGATATAAAACTGCAGTGGTTAATTTCTCCGATGTATATGCGATGAATGGTATTCCAAAGCAGCTTACAGTGTCTATCGGTGTATCAAAGCGCTTCACTGTTGAGCATATCGAGCAACTTTATAGTGGAATACGTCTTGCATGTGAGATTTATGGTGTAGACTTGGTTGGAGGTGATACATCAGCTTCTGTTACCGGGCTTATAATAAGTGCAACGTGTATAGGTGAAGGAGAAAAAGATAAAATTGTTTACCGTAATGGAGCAAAGGATACAGATCTTATCTGTGTGAGTGGTGACCTAGGAGCTGCCTATATGGGATTACAGCTATTGGAACGTGAACGGTCTGTTTCAAAAAATTCTCAAGATGATTTTCATCCAGCATTTGAGGGTCGAGAATATTTGCTTGAACGTCAATTGAAACCTGAAGCTCGTCGCGATGTTATAGAGGAATTGGCACAAGCAGGAGTGAAACCCACAGCAATGATGGATGTGAGTGATGGATTGTCATCGGAATTAATGCACATTTGTAAGCAAAGTAATGTGGGATGTCGTATTTATGAAGAACGTATCCCGATTGATTATCAAACTGCTGTGATGGCTGAAGAATTTAATATGAATCTTGTAACTGCGGCTTTAAATGGAGGTGAAGATTATGAATTGCTTTTTACGGTTCCATTAACTGATCATGAAAAAGTTGCAACAATGAAGAGTGTGAAAATCATAGGTCGTATCACCAAACCGGAACTTGGTTATTGTCTTGAAACCAGAGATGGAGCAGAATTTGAACTGCGAGCTCAAGGTTGGCAGGCATTCAATTCCAACGAAGAATAATTTGAATTACCTCGACATGGAATAACAATTAAGATTAGTGGTTACATGTCGATTATGCGATAGTAGCTCAGTGGTAGAGCATCAGCTTCCCAAGCTGAGGGTCGCGGGTTCGACCCCCGTCTATCGCTCTAACAAATAAAGATGAATAATATATAGTTTTTAGCACTTAAGGTTTGCCTATTTTAGAAAAAAGTTTTATTTTTGCAGTGCAAAACAGAGAACAAGAGTGTTCTTTAAGAAATAAGAATTGCGAAAATAGCTCAGTTGGTAGAGCACAACCTTGCCAAGGTTGGGGTCGCGGGTTCGAGTCCCGTTTTTCGCTCAATCAATTTAAATGCGATAAATCGTTTGGTTTATCGCATTTTTTTATTGAAAACAAATGAATTGGATGAAATATGGCGCAACAAAAAAAGTTCATGGAACCAAATTGTTCCATGAACTTTTTTGTTATAATATTTATTATTTCTTATTTGTTAAGAGCAGTTGCAACGTCAACGGCACAAGCTACAGTACAGCCAACCATTGGATTGTTACCTATACCCAAGAAGCCCATCATCTCAACGTGTGCAGGAACTGAAGAAGAACCGGC